>NZ_CP160035.1:4110000-4249485 GCF_040703125.1 Flavobacterium ovatum | reverse complement strand
ATTTTAATTTTATTCTTGTATTTTTATAGGAAAATAAATGTTATATTTTGCTTCCTTTTGGGTTAACAAATATGTGAACAATTTTCTATAAAAAAAAATTATTGGGGGTTGAATTTGTAGAAATATTGTTGTAAGTGAGTTGAGAAAACAAATAAAGTAATGTTAAATAAACAATTGAATTAATGAAAGAATATGAGATTAAGGTAAGAGTAAGGTATTCTGAAACCGACCAAATGGGTGTGGTGTATCATGGAAATTATGCACAGTATTTTGAGATGGGACGCGTGGAATGGTTAAGAAACATGGGGGTTTCTTATAAATGGATGGAAGAGAACGGAGTAATGCTTCCTGTAGTTTCATTGAGCATGAATTATAAAAAGCCTGCTAGGTACGATGATTTGTTAACTGTTAAAACAATTTTGAAAAGTCAAAGCTCAGTCAAGATAGAATTTGATTATGAGATCTATAACGAGAAATTGGAGTTGTTAACAATTGCGAACTCAATTTTGGTATTTGTAGACATGAAAACGGGTCGTCCGAGAACTCCTCCAGACTATGTGAAAGAGCGCTTATTAGCGATATGAAAATTTTAAGATAGTAAAATAGGTTATTCTATTTTTTGGATGTTAATTTCATAGGAAGAATTAAAAATGTCGAAAATCATATCGGCATTTTTTTTTCTAATTTTAATCTCTATTTTACCAATTGGTAATTCCGATTCTGCATTTATTTCCATTTCTTGAGTAACAATTCCTATTTTTTTTTCTTTGATGATTCGCATGGCTTTGTTCATGTTTTGGTAATCAAAAGAAACTAAAAAATGGATGTCAATTGTTTTCTCAATAATTTCGCAAGAGTTAATGGTAATTTGCGCGGTTGTTTTGTAAGCGGATATCAATCCGCCAACTCCCAATTTAATTCCGCCAAAAAACCGAACTACTACAATAAGAATGTTTGTAAGATCAAAAGATTGAATTTGTCCATAAATAGGAGCTCCTGCGGTGTTATTAGGTTCTCCGTCATCATTGGCTCTGTATTGTGTGGTTTCTGTGCCTATTTGGTAGGCATAGCAAATATGTCGTGCATTAGGATGAACTTTACGTAAGCTTTCAATTATGGGTTTTACTTCTTCTTCAGTAACTAAAGGGAAGGCATAACCGTAAAATTTGCTGCTTTTTTCTTTAAACAGTATTGGTTCAGATGGAAAAGCGATTGTTTTATATGTGTCTTTGGTCTCCAAAAAAAATTAAAGTATTTTCTTTTCAAATAATTCGACAACATCTTCTTCGCCCACTTGAAGGTTCCAAACGTGTAATCCTATAGTTTTAGCTGCGTCAGTGTTTTCTTTTTTGTCATCAACAAACAAAGTTTTTTCAGCTTCTAGACTATGATTATTTAACACGTGTTCATAAATATCCACATTAGGTTTGCGCATACCAATTTCATATGAAAAGTAAACATGTTCAAAACAGCGATAAAAATCAGAATAAAAAGTTTCTCCAGCTCTTTTTTGAAACCGTTCGATATGGATAGCATCAGTATTGCTTAAAAGGAACAAACGGTACTTTTGCGAAAGCATTTGTAGAAATTCTAGACGATACAAAGGGAAATCGAGTAAAATAGCATTCCACGTTTTTTGAATTTCCTCCACAGAAGCATTCGGGCAATGTTTTTGAATTCCAGTTAAAAAATCATCTTTAGAGATTTTTCCCATTTCAAATTGATGGTTCAAATGGTCTAAATCATCGTTCCAGTCGGATAGACCTAATTTTTTTAATCCTTCAAAAGTAGCGGGTTTGTCTAGGTTGATGAAAATATCACCAAAATCAAAAATTATGGACTCAATCATGGTTTTTATATGTTTTAAGTTCGTCTTGACCAATGTTTTTTCGATCAAGTAGTGTATGTTTATTTAATCTAGGTGCAGTTATGCCTTTTGTAAATGTACTTTGACCTTTGAAAACCAAAGCTTCGTCCCAAAGATTATTATCAATAAAAGATTGAATTGTTTGTCGTCCTCCTTCAATAATTACCGACTGGATTTGATTGCGATACAAAACGGCAATGATTTGTGTTGTTATTTCTTTTTCGAAATCAATCCTCTCAAAGATACAATTTTCTGTGTTTTGTTTGGTGTCCGAATCGCAAATTACAATAGTTTTAATACTATTATCTAATAAATTATGATCATTTGGAATTCTGTTTTTACGGTCCAAAACTATTCGAATCGGGTTATTGCCTTTCCAATCCCTAGCATCTAGTTTTGGGTTATCATCAATAGCGGTTTGTGTTCCTACTAGAATTGCTTGTTCTTCCGTTCGCCATTTATGTACTAATTGTCTAGAACGGTTGGAGGTAATCCAGACCGGTTTTTGTTCATCACGTTCCAGTGGAGCTATAAAACCGTCTTGAGTTTCTGCCCACTTTAATATAATGTAAGGGCGCTTTTTTTGATGAAAAGTAAAAAAACGTTTGTTGAGTTCGTTGCATTCTGTTTCTAGAACACCAACGGTTACGTTAATTCCGGCTTCAATTAATCGTTTAATTCCTGATCCTGCAACTTGTGAATTGGGGTCTACAGTACCAATCACGACATTCGGAATTTTATTGGCAATAATCAAATCACAACAAGGCGGTGTTTTTCCGAAATGGCTACATGGTTCCAAACTGACATAAATTGTTGCTTGCGAGAGTAACGATTTGTCTTTTACAGAAGCCACAGCATTGACTTCGGCATGACCTTCGCCAGCTTTTTTGTGCCAACCTTCGCCAATGATTTGGTTATTGCAAACGATGACACTTCCTACCATTGGATTTGGATAAGTAGTACCCAATCCGTTTTGGGCGAGGTCAATGCAACGCTGTATGTATTTTTCATTGGTGTTCATATAGCAAAAATACTATTTTGGTTTTTAGTTTTAAAGATAAAAATGGAATTTGCGTAGAACTATTGTTACTTTTGTGATGCCTTTCAATACCAATTTCAGATTCAAAACCATGAACATTAGACAATACCGTGACCAATTCATTCAAAAATTAAGTCCGCTTTATGGAGAAGACGAAGCAGAGAGCTTTTTCTATTTGATTTTAGAAAATAAAAGGCAATTGAAACGTGTAGATTTGGCCTTAAATCCTGATTTGGTATTTTCTGAAAATGAAATAGTAATTTGGGACGAATTATCAAAGCAATTGGAACTCGAAATTCCAGTTCAATATCTTTTAGGAAGTACTAGTTTTTTTGGACTAGAGTTTTTAGTAAATGAAAATGTGTTGATTCCAAGACCAGAGACTGAAGAGTTGGTAGAATGGATTGTTCAAAGTCAAGAGTCAAAAATCAAAGGTCAAGAAATAATAATCAAAAGTCAAACTTCAAGAATCAAGATTTTGGATATAGGTACGGGTTCGGGTTGCATTGCGATTTCATTGGCCAACAATATTCCGAACGCTGCCGTTTTTGCGATTGATGTATCTCCAGAAGCTTTGGAAACGGCCAAAAAGAATGCCGAGAACAATCAAGTATCGGTTACTTTTTTAGAAAAAAACATATTAGAAACATTCGATTTAGAACAAGAATTTGACATCATTGTTTCCAATCCCCCTTATGTTCGAAATTTAGAAAAAGAAGAAATCAAAAAGAATGTTTTGGAGTACGAGCCACATTTGGCATTATTCGTAGCCGATGATAATGCCCTAGTTTTTTATCGAAAAATAGCCGAATTAGCTAAAAAAAATCTAGCTCCAAACGGACAATTATTTTTCGAAATCAATCAATACCTCGGGCCAGAAATGATTGAATTGCTAAAAGAATTAGATTTCAAGAACATCGAATTAAAAAAAGATATTTATGGGAATGACCGAATGATTTATGGTAATATTTAGGTAGACATAAACCCAATTTTTGTTTTCTTGATGGGGACTCTCTAAGTGACTCTATACTCTAACGTTCCGACTATTACACACAAAAGCTTATATGCTCTTAAATTTCTTATATGGTTTAAGAACTTTGTGAACTTCGTTTTTTCTTAGTGTACTTGGTGGTTAAACGCAGCTATTCATACCGCAATGCCTCAATAGGATCCAACGTAGCCGCCTTAATTGCAGGATACAACCCAGAAATAATAGCCACAATAAAACTCGTCATAAAAGCCGCAAAAATCGCCAACCACGGAATAACAAAATCGAATTTCATGGCCGTTGCGATTCCGAAGCCAATTAAGATTCCGAGGATGATTCCGATGATTCCGCCGAGCTGACCAATGAGTAAAGTTTCAATAAAAAACTGAATCGCCACAGTTGATTTTTTAGCACCCAACGCTTTTCGTACCCCAATTTCTCGAGTGCGTTCCGTTACCGAAACAATCATAATATTCATCAAAGCAATCGAAGAACCTAGAATGGTAATCACCCCAATTCCCCAAGAAGCCATTCCTAAGTATTTTGTAATCCCGAGAATTTTATTGATCAAATCATCTGAGCGCACCACGCCAAAATTATTTTCCTTCACGGGACTCAATTTTCGAATGTTACGCATCGTACTGATAGCGTGATCAATCGCTTGGTCTAGTAATTGGCTGTTTTGCGTCAAAATGCTCACGGTATAATTAATATTGGGAGCCGTAAATAACGACCGCGCCAACTGAATCGGAATCAAAACCCGTAAATCTTGGTTGTTGCCAAAGGTCGCTCCCTTTTCTTTCAAGACTCCCACAACTTTAAATCGTGCACCCCGAATAGAAATGGTTTTCCCAATCGGATTCACATCTTTCAATAAGCCTTTCTCAAAATCCGAACCTACAATACAGGAATACGTATTATTGCTAATGTCGAAATTGGTAAAATTACGTCCCGAACTCGTTTCCAATCCAGAGTTTACCAAGAAAAATTCATCGACACCCATAATCGTAATTTCGGGATCAGTTTTCTCGGTTTCAAATTTCACTTCGGCCGTATTGGTTGCTCTAAAAGACAAGGAGGTTTCCGTAAGCGGAAAATGGAATTTATTCTTAAAAGCAACCGCTTCAGGATACGAAATCACGGGATTGATGATTTTTCGAGTTTCCCCACGGCGTTTTCGTAGGTCGTTTTCATATTGTTTTACCGAAAAAGTATTGGCACCCATCGACGAAAAGTCAGTTGCAATTGTGTTTTCCAATGCCGAAACCACGGTCAAAATCCCCACCAAAGCCGTAATTCCGATGGCGATAATAATCACCGTCAAAATCGTTCTCAAAATTTGCGTTCGTATAGAACCTACCGCAATCCGTATATTTTCTCTAAACAAATGAAACATGTTGACTAATTTGCTACTAAATTACACTTTTTGATATAATATTAGGGTTGTCTTTTTTATTTGTAGCCAATCCAGCTATTCGTTCCAATGATTTCTCAAAACGCTTTATTTTCTATTGCCCCAAAGGAGCTTCTTCCAGTCGCTCTTTGGGTCAAGAAAATAATAGTGTTTTTTCGGGCATCATTTCCACTTCTATCTGGGCTAGATAGAAAGGGACGTTTTATTTTGGAATTTATAAATAGTAAAAAAAGCACAACTAGAGCTGTGCTTTATGGATTGTAAATTTTAGTGTTTTTGATCAAATACTACACAATTGGAATCTTGTTTTCAAACAGTTTCGGGTGATACTAAAGAGTGGTGTTAATATTTATTTTGTCATAAAACCAACTATAGCATGTACTGAGGCAACGATTGCTAAGAACTGTATTAAGCCAACAATATATATAGTTGTAGATATTTTAGCCTCTACTTCGTATAAGTCTTTTTTGCTTACAAAATAATCTTTCTGTGAGTCAAATTTTGCATCAATAGTTTGCTCTATCCTAGAAACAAACTCACGTGCTTTGGATTTGTCTTTTATAAACTCTTGGATTATTTCGAATAATTTTAAAATAATTTGAGATATCATAACCTAGTTGTTTTATATAAAATTACAATTTTTTTTAATTGGTCACTACTACACTTTTATTTTATGTGTTTCGGTTATATTTATTTGAAAATTGCAAATGTGTCTCAGTATAAAAATATGTTTTTAATTACAGAAGGTTGTAGTATTGGGATTAATTTATTCTACGTTAAAATTAATTTTAGCGTTTGTTTTATTTCTTTTGAGATTTTTTTATGGTTTGATCAATCAAATCGGTTTTTAATTCGTTTTCAAAATTATCTCTGTTTGCTGTTCCTTTTTTACCAACGAATTTATCTGTTACTTCATCTAAACTATGTGTTTTCATCCTCTTATTTTTTTTATTAAAATGTTGTTGCGGGCACGGAAAAAATTTCCGCGCTATCGGTTACGATAGGATTTGTGCATATCATAGCGATCGGGTCGGTGGTGTGAGAGATACAGTCCGTCCCATTTGGGGCGCACACGTCTACTCGATTAGCAGCCGTTAAAATGCCGTTGCTTGATAAAATTGTTTGTGGTCAATATTTATCAAATCATCGGGATTCAGGTTTTGTAACAAGTGAAAATCTTCAACTAACGGTTTGAATTTTTGATTCCCTAAAGATGATAAGCAATTATAAAACAACATAAACAATTCATCGTTTGACATTTGAGCTCGAAGCAAACTTGAATATATTAGTTTATTTGGTTCATTTGAATTATTTATAAACTTAAAAATATGATATAAATTTCTAAAATAATGACCAAGTTGAGATTGATTTTGTTGGAAGAATTCCCAATAACTTTCTTCCAACTTTTCGGTAGTAGGTTTTTCTGGAGATTTTGACTCATGCTCGTGAAATTTTTCTATAAATGATTTTCTGAACTCTCCGAAACAATCTTTACCATGAATTGTAATTGATGTTTTTTCATCGCGATCTTCACTTCTTGTAAAAAGCTTTTCTAATCCTGGATATTTTGGAACTCTTTTTGAGAGATTTATCGAGTTGACTATTAGATGATGTAAATTAACTAAATTGAAAAATGTTGATTCAAATTGTTGTTTTCTAAATGTATCATTTTGAATTTTGAAAACTTCTCTTGTTTCAGCTAATTCTTCACGTTGTAGCTCAAATTCAATTATTTGTTGTTCTAAAGCTTTAGTTTGAGCTTTTAATGCTTCTCGATTTGTTGTAAAATCTTTCCTTTGCTCGGTTAACGCAACATAAAATAAAATTACGCCGACAAGTGCCCATATCGGGCCAACAAAGCCGCCTATAAAGTCAGCTAATCCAGATAATCTTTCTAATTGAATATCCTGATCTGTTGCAAAATTCCAATTATTGAAGGAGAATATTATTATAGCAAGAAAAAATATAATAATTCCTGAAATTAAAATTCGAACACTAAATTTTTCGGTGAGTATTTTTTGCATGATGTTTTTTATTAATGGCTGCTAACTTCTATATAGGTACAAAAAACCTTTGTATACCAACCCATTTTAGGGTAGATTGGAGTAGGTTTGTTTTGCCTTATTTTCTTTTTCAAATATATAAAAGAAAACTTATAAATAACTAAAAGTTTTTTCGACAAGATATAAACAAATACCAAATCTGATCCAACTCGTCTTCGCCCCAAGTAGGAGCGGTAGCCAAGACTGAAAAAGGCTATTTTTTACGTGATTTACAGAGCGAGTTCCTGCTAGTTAGTTTTTTTTACTTGTAAATGTGATTGCTGAAGGGAGAGTTATAGTCTATAATTAAACTGACATTGTTACTTTATTTTTCGTTAAGTAATTTCTCGACTTCGATTTGTAAAACGGGTAAGTTTTTAATAACAATTCCCCAAATTACAGCATCGGAAACAGAGTCATAACCGTGGATTATTCTGTTTCTTACGTCAACAATTTTCCGTGAGTTAGAAATTTCAATTTTAGGATCTTGCTTTAATATTCTGCTCATTGCTTCTCCAATAATTTCTATATTACGTTCAACTGCTCGTTTGGTTCTTAAATCATTTTGATAAATTTCAAACATTTTGGGAGTTTCGACATAATAACTTTCGATTTCATTTATGGAGCTTAAAATATCATAAAGCCAAGTCTTTAAATCGTTATCCATAAATAAGTTTTTTATTTTTATTCAAGGTCTTTATGAAATATGGATTTCGCAGTGCTTTTTCCTCTAGTAGGTCAACATTTCTTTTGAAAATGTCTTCTAAAGAAAATTTTAAATTGTAATAATTGTCACCATAATCAAGAACATCGATCGGTTGGAAATCAACAACTAAATCAACATCACTTTCTGAATTGAATTTGTCTGTAAGTACTGAACCAAAAGCATACAGAGATTTAACTTTATGTATTTTACATAAGTTTATTATCTCTTTGCTATAATTCTGTATCAAATTCATGGTGTAAATATCTAACTTCAAAAATACGCAAAATATATTACATTTTTTTATGTTCTGTTTTGCTAAGGTGTTTGTAGCTTTTTGTTGCCGCAGGATTTTAAATTGCTTTCTATTTTTAGTATTTAATTGGAATATATAAACATCTTTATATATCCAACTCGCCAACGCCCCAGGTAGTAGCGGTAGCCCCGACTGAAAAATGCTATTTTTTACGGGAGTTACAGAGCGACCAGAGGAAGCCCCTGTAACGACCTTGTAAAAAAAGCATTTTGAAAGAGGGCTATAGCGAATAACTGGAATAGGCGCCAAAAAAACAAATGAATACGCTGTCTAATCCTAATATATTTTTTCCAAGATTTTAAGTTAAATGCACTTCCATTCCTATTAAATGTTCTTCAATTTCTTATTATGGTTTAAAGAAAATCTATGTTTCCTCTGTGAGTGAAACGCCTCTTTTTAGGTTCAATCAAAATTCTATGATTCTATGTGTTTCAAAAAAACCTCCAAATTTAATTTCCCTTTTTATAAACAGATTTCTATTAAAAATAAGATATTTGTACCCAATTAGAATTTCGGCTTTTTTTACAGTTATAAAAACCGTTTTCAATTTTATAAAAGTAAACTATTATAATGGCATCAAAACCAAGTATTCCTAAAGGAACCAGAGATTTTTCACCTGCTGAGGTGGCAAAAAGACAATACATCATACAAACTATAAAAACCAATTTTGAGAAATTTGGTTTTCAACCGATTGAAACGCCTTCATTCGAAAATTCGGAAACCCTGATGGGGAAATACGGAGAGGAAGGCGACCGCTTGATCTTCAAAATCCTGAATTCGGGAGATTATTTGGCTAAGGCCAATGCGGGACATTTAGAGGCAAAAGACAGTACGAAATTAACGGCAAGTATTTCTGAGAAAGCCTTGCGTTATGACTTGACTGTGCCTTTTGCTCGTTATGTGGTGCAACACCAAAACGAAATTGAATTCCCTTTTAAACGATACCAAATTCAGCCTGTTTGGCGTGCAGATCGTCCGCAAAAAGGGCGTTTTAGAGAGTTTTTTCAATGTGATGCCGATGTGGTGGGGTCTAAATCGCTTTGGCAAGAAGTGGAATTGGTGCAATTGTACGACGCTGTTTTTACCGATTTGGGATTGACGGGTGCAACCGTGAAAATCAACAATCGTAAAATATTATCTGGTATCGCTGAGGTAATCGGCGCTTCGGATAAATTAATTGATTTTACCGTAGCCTTGGATAAGTTGGACAAAATAGGCGAGGACGGCGTAAAGAAAGAAATGATTGAAAAAGGAATTTCTGAAGACGCAATCACCAAAGTGCAACCTTTGTTTAATTTCACAGGAACAATTACCGAAAAATTAGAGCAATTAGCACAATTATTAGCCGACTCGCAAGAAGGAATGAAAGGTGTTGAAGAGTTGCGTTTTATTTGTGAAAACGTGATTCAGTTAGGGTTGTCTACTGCTGAATTGGACTTAGACGTAACCTTGGCTCGTGGACTGAATTATTATACAGGTGCTATTTTTGAAGTAGCAGCACCCAAAGGAGTAGCCATGGGATCGATAGGTGGCGGTGGTCGTTACGATGATTTAACTGGAATCTTTGGATTGAAAAACATGAGCGGTGTCGGAATTTCATTTGGACTAGACCGCATCTATTTGGTGGTGGAAGAATTGAATTTGTTTCCGCAAACGGTAACGGTTTCGACCAAAGCTTTGTTTATTAATTATGGCGAAAAAGAAGCTTTTTATGCGATGAATGCGATCAAGCAATTGAGAGCTGCAGGAATAAAAGTGGAATTGTATCCAGATAACGCAAAAGTTGGGAAGCAATTTCAACATGCCGATAAACGTTTTATTCCTTATGCCGTAATCGCAGGCGAGGAAGAAATGAACCAAGGGAAATACGCTTTGAAAAATTTGGCAACAGGAGAACAGAATTTGTTAGATTTAGAAGAATTGAAAGCCGCACTTAGATAGTACGCTGATAAAACGGATTCGCTATCGCGAAAACGCTGATTAAAACGGATTTTTTTGTTATGCAAACTTGTACAGAGTGTACAAGTTTTAGAGAAATTAGTGTAATTGATTTTTTAGACGAACAAAATTTGTGCAATTAGTGTCTGAAAAAATCGGTGCAATTGCTTCGCCTGTTGGCTTTCGCTCGTATCCAAAAAAATAAAATCAGAAATTATAACGCATAAAAAAAGCTTTGTTTTAGAAAACAAAGCTTTTTTTTGATATAAGGTATAGTGAATTAATAATGTATGTAAATAACCTTAGATTCCTTTTTAAATAGAATATATCACAAACATAAATAAAACAATTGATATAATTCTTAAAATTGTATTAAAATTTAAATTAATAATGAAAAAATAACAGTCAATTTTGTGTTTTTCAAAAATGCAACTGACAATTTGACGTTTAGAACGTTTTGGCAGTACTTTTGCTTTCCAAAAGAAAGTTCAAAATATGTTTAAGAATATTTTTAAAAATAAAGGTAATATGACTACTGAAAATACAGAAATCGATCAAAAAGTAGAGGAAGTAACATTGGATAACAATGCGACAGAAGAGCAAGTTCTTGCGGAAGAATTAAGTGTTGAAGAACAATTAACCAAAGACTTAGCAAATGAAAAAGATAAATTTTTGAGATTATTTGCTGAATTTGAAAATTACAAAAGAAGAACTACTAAAGAGCGTATTGAATTATTCAAAACAGCCAATCAAGATGTTGTAACGTCTTTGTTGCCAGTTTTAGATGATTTTGACAGAGCTATTATAGAAATTGCAAAATCAGAAAATGAAGCAGTTTCTAAAGGAGTTGAGTTAATTCACGAAAAATTAAAAAACACTTTGAACGGTAAAGGTTTAGAGATAGTTGAGGTAAATGCAGGAGATGCTTTCAACGCTGACTTTGCTGAAGCGATTACACAAATACCAGCACCATCTGACGATATGAAAGGTAAAATTGTGGATGTTCTTGAAAAAGGATACAAATTAGGAGATAAAATTATTCGTTTTCCTAAAGTTGTAATTGGGCAATAATTAGGCGTAAGACGCACTGCTGTAATTTTCAACATAAAAGAGTACAATGAAAAAAGATTTTTACGAAATATTAGGTATTACTAAAGGTGCAGATGCTGCAGCTATTAAGAAAGCCTACCGAAAAAAAGCCATTGAGTTTCATCCTGATAAAAATCCAGGAGACAAAACGGCAGAAGAAAAGTTCAAAGAAGCAGCTGAAGCTTACGAAGTATTAAGCGATCCTGCCAAAAAAGGTAAATACGATCAATACGGTCATCAAGCTTTTGACGGTTCAGGTGGTTTTGGTGGTGGCGGTGGTCATGGCGGCATGAACATGGACGATATCTTTAGTCAGTTTGGCGATATCTTTGGTGGTGGTTTTGGCGGATTTGGTGGTGGCGGTTCTCGTGGCCCACAAAGAGTCAAAGGAAGCAACCTTCGTATCAAAGTCAAATTGACATTGGAAGAAATTGCCAATGGTGTAGAGAAAAAAGTAAAAGTAAAACGCAAGGTGCAAGCGCCAGGTGTAAGCTATAAGACTTGTTCTACATGTAACGGTCAAGGGCAGGTAATGCGTGTGACCAATACTATTTTGGGACGTATGCAATCAGCAACTACTTGTCCTACTTGTGGAGGAGCTGGTCAGCAATTGGACAAAAAACCTGCTGAAGCTGATGGTCAAGGAATGATTTTGGAAGACGAAACCGTTTCTATCAAAATCCCTGCTGGTGTTGTGGACGGAATGCAGTTGAAAGTTTCTGGAAAAGGAAATGATGCGCCAGGAAATAGCGTACCAGGAGATTTGATTGTTGCCATTGAAGAATTAGAACATGAATTCTTGAAACGTGAAGGAGAGAATTTACATTATGATTTATACATCAGTTTTCCAGAAGCAGTTTTGGGAGTTTCTAAAGATATTGAAGCAGTAAACGGAAAAGTACGTATCAAACTTGAAGATGGAATCCAATCGGGTAAAATCTTGCGTTTGAAAGGAAAAGGAATTCCAAATATCAACGGTTACGGAAACGGAGATTTATTGGTGCATGTAAATGTTTGGACTCCAAAAGAGTTGAGCAAAGACCAAAGACAATTTTTCGAGAAAAACTTAACAGACGATAACTTTATTCCGAATCCTGAGAAATCAGACAAATCGTTTTTCGAAAAAGTAAAAGATATGTTCTCTTAGGAAAAAGTGAGATGATTATTTTTACCAATGTAGCAACTAAAAATTAAACACGAATCGCACGAATTAACACTAATTCAACTGTTTTATGATTGATTTCACTAAGAAATAAATTTCACGAAATGTTTTGTGAAAATTAGTGAAATTAGTGTTTGTTTTTTTTAAATACAAAACCCATCCTTTTTTCTGTAAAGAGGATGGGTTTTTTGATGCTAAAACAAAGGAATTCGCTTTGATTTCTTTACTTTTACACAAATTCAAATTTTAGAATGAGTAACTTACTTGAAGTCAACAAAGTTGTCAAGCAATACGGGGATTATACCGCTTTGAACGCCGTTTCGTTAAGTATTCCTAAAGGAAGTATTTACGGGCTTTTAGGGCCAAATGGAGCAGGGAAAACTTCCTTAATCCGAATCATCAATCAAATCACTTTGCCAGATAGTGGTGAGATTTTATTAGATGGCGAAAAACTACAACCCAAACACATTCAGCATATCGGTTATTTGCCCGAAGAGCGTGGTTTGTACCAAAGCATGAAAGTGGGTGAGCAGTGTTTGTATTTGGCACAGATGAAAGGTTTATCAAAAAGCGAAGCCAAAAAGCAATTGGATTACTGGTTTGACCGACTCGAAATTCAAGGTTGGTGGAATAAGAAAATCCAAGAATTATCGAAAGGAATGGCGCAAAAAATTCAGTTTGTTGTTTGTGTTTTACACCAACCCAAATTGTTGATTCTCGACGAACCTTTTTCAGGATTTGACCCTGTAAATGCCAATGTCATCAAAGATGAAATTTTAGCTCTAAAAGAGCAAGGAACTACAATATTGTTTTCGACTCATCGCATGGAAAGTGTTGAAGAATTATGCGACGATATCGCTTTGATTCACAAATCCAATAAATTAATAGAAGGAAAACTAAACGATGTCAAACGACAATTTCGCACCAACAGTTACGAAGTAGGAATTTTAAGTTCTGATGTCGAAGGTTTGATGTTTGCCGTCACCCAAAAATTCACGGTCAATCCAGCCCATTTTAAATCATTGAATAACGAGTTGAAATTGGAAATTCATATTGGTAACGCAACGCCAAATGAGTTGTTGAATATTTTAGTTCAAAAAGGACAAGTCACCCATTTTGTAGAAAAAATCCCGTCTGTCAATGATATATTTATTCAAACAGTAAGTGGTTAAAAAGATTAGCGGTTATCTATAGAAAATCAATCCCGAACCGTCGGGACGTTAATCAACAATCAAAAATCGTTAATCGATATGAGCATCATTTCATTAATTATAAAAAGAGAATTTATATCCAAAGTTCGCAATAGGTCATTTATTGTGATGACTTTTTTGAGTCCGTTGCTGTTTGTGGCCATCACGGTTTTTATCAGCTACCTGAGCTCGATGAAAGCAGATACGAAGCGCATCGCCATTCACGACCCATCGGGTATTTTTGTCAAAGAATTGGTGGCACAAAACCAAAAGGAAGCAGAATATAAATACGTCGATTTATCCCCAATCGATGTGCAGTTTCTCAAGGACAGCATCGCCAATCAGAGTTATGAAGGATTACTTCTAATCCCAAGTGAAGCAGATCCAACGGCTTTAGAAAATAAAATTCAACTTATTGCCAATACCAGTCCCAGCATTTCATTTATCGAAAATGTTCAAGATGTAATCGGCAAGAAAATAACGCAACTCAACCTCGAGAAAGCACATTTGGATACTTTAGCGATTCATAAAGCACAATCCAAAGTTGTTCTGAACCTTGCCAAAACATCTGGTGAAGAAACGCTAAAAGGGCTGAATGAAATCAAGGTTTTCATCGGAGGTGCTTTTGGTTATTTGGTCATGATGTTCATCATCATGTACGGAAACATGGTCATGCGTTCGGTTATCGAAGAAAAAACCAATCGCATCATCGAAATCATCATTTCCTCGGTAAAACCCTTTCAGTTAATGATTGGTAAAATCGTTGGAACCTCATTGGCTGGAATTCTACAATTCACTATTTGGACCATTTTAGGGCTTTCGATTATGACTTTTGCCTCTTACTTTTTTGGAGTCAATGTTGGACCTACCGCACGTATTTCGCCCGAAATTATGGAACACGCCCAAAGTGAAATGGCAGGTACCATCCAAATGTACATCAAAGAATTGTGGAACTTACCCATCGCATCAATTTTGCTAGGATTCATCGTTTATTTCATAGGAGGCTACTTTTTATACAGTTCGTTTTACGCCGCCATCGGAGCCGCAGTCGACAATCAAACCGACTCACAACAGTTTTTGTTACCTATCATAATGCCGCTTATTTTGAGCGTTTACATCGGGTTTTTCAGCGTAGTCAACGACCCACACGGCACGATAGCGGTCGTGTTTTCGATGATTCCGTTAACATCTCCAATCGTAATGCTCATGCGAATTCCGTTTGGCGTACCTTTGTGGCAAATTGCGATTTCGGTTACCATTTTATTTACGACCTTTTTGGGAGTAGTTTGGTTCGCCGCCAAGATTTACCGAGTAGGAATCTTAATGTACGGCAAAAAACCATCATGGAAAGAATTGTACCGCTGGTTGAAGTATGCGGGTTAAGCGTTTATTTGTTTAATCGCTTAATCGAATAAACAAATAAACGCTTAAAGAAGAATTAGGAGCGAATGGCTTGGTTTTTGTCAGTAAATATTGTTCCTGCTTTCACCTTTATCTCTCCGCTCCGCTGCGAGGATATCGGCTCTATCAGGGCTAAAGAGAGAGTTAATGAATTTTTGCGAACATTGCCAATTAAGAATTAAAAATATAGGTAAAAAGCCAACAGCCAAAAGCTAAGTGCCAACAGCCTTTTCAAAAATAAAAAAAATGCCGAAAATATTAATTATTGAAGACGAAGCCGCTATCCGTAGAGTATTATCCAAAATACTTTCAGAAGAAAATGACACTTATGAAGTGGAAGAAGCTGAGGATGGAACTATCGGTTTTGAAAAAATAAAAAATAACGATTACGACTTAGTTCTTTGTGATATCAAAATGCCAAAAATGGATGGTGTTGAGGTACTTGAAGCAGTCAAAAAAATTAAACCAGAAATTCCGATGGTCATGATTTCAGGTCATGGAGATATGGAAACCGCTATAAATACGATGCGTTTGGGGGCTTTTGATTATATCTCAAAACCACCCGATTTGAACCGTTTGTTAAACACGGTTAGAAACGCATTAGACAGAAAGCAATTGGTAGTAGAGAACAAAATTCTAAAGAAAAAAGTTTCTAAAAATTACCAAATGATCGGCGAAAGCGAAGCCATCGATTTGATAAAAGTCATGATTGACAAAGTAGCCCCAACCGAAGCCAGAGTCCTAATTACAGGTGCCAACGGAACAGGAAAAGAGTTGGTCGCCCATCAATTGCACGAAAAAAGTGAGCGTGCTAGTTTCCCTTTAATCGAAGTAAACTGTGCTGCGATTCCGTCAGAACTGATAGAAAGCGAATTGTTTGGTCACGTTAAAGGAGCCTTTACTTCTGCAGTTAAAGACCGCGCTGGAAAGTTTGAAGCCGCTGACAAAGGAACCATCTTCTTGGACGAAATTGGAGATATGAGTCTTTCGGCTCAAGCCAAAGTGTTACGTGCCTTGCAAGAAAGTATGATTACTAGAGTAGGAGCAGACAAGGACATCAAAGTAGATGTACGTGTCGTTGCCGCTACCAATAAAGATTTAAAAACAGAAATCGCCGAAGGTCGTTTCCGTGAGGATTTGTACCACCGATTGGCGGTGATTTTAATCAAAGTTCCTTCTTTGAATGACAGACGTGAAGATATTCCGCTTTTAATCAGTCATTTTGCAAACAAAATTGCTTCGGAAAACGGAACCGCAGTGAAGAAATTCTCAGACAAAGCCGTGAAACTATTGCAAGAATATGATTGGACAGGAAACATTAGAGAGTTACGAAATGTAATCGAACGTTTGATTATCCTTGGAAGTACAGAAATATCAGAGAATGACGTGAAGCTTTTTGCTAGTAAATAAAATAGTTATGGGTTAGAGGTTAGAGGTTTAGCCTCATAACTCATAACACATAACTTATAACTAAAAATATGAAATTAAAAAAATTAAATGAAGGGCTACAGCAATCACTTATCGATTGTGGATTGATTGAAGCAAACGATTTGCAAAAAGAAACATTTTCAACCATCAAAAGTGGGGCTGATTGTTTGATTTTGGCTCCTGCTGGTTCAGGGAAAACAACGACTATTGCTCTGAATGTTATTCAGCAATTAGTAAAAGAAGGAGAGCAATCTCCAAGAGCTTTGATTGTGGTACAAGACAAAGATAAAGTAGTTGAAATGTTATCTGTATTTGAAAAACTTGGCGCTCATACTGATTTGACAGTTTTTGGTGTTCACGACAAAGGCGATATTGATTACGATAAGAATTATATTTCTGGAGGTGTCGATGTTTTGGTAGGTACACCTACTAAATTAAGCGACATGTTAAGTACTGCAGGATACAATGTCAACCGTTTGAAAATGTTTATCGTTGATGATGCCGACCCAATGTTGAGACTACGTCACGAGACAAAAATCGTACGTATTTCCAACAGTATTGCCAAAACGCAGCGAATCATCTTTGCTACCGAATTGACAGACCGCATTGAGTCTCTTGCAGATAAAATGTTGATTGAGCCTTTTGAGTTTGATTTTGAGGAATCTGAGGAAGAAGATTAGTTTGCAGTATTCAGTTTTAGTGGTCAGTAAGAAAAAGTAAAATATAGATATTATGGGATTAATGAAAGTGTTTTCAGGAAGTGAAATATTAGCCTTGGCTTTGAAAGAAAAAATTGAAGCAATAGGAATTGACGTAGTGATGAAAGACAACATTCAATCAGCACGTTTAGCAGGTTTTGGAAGCTACGGCCAAGCGGTTGAATTATTTGTTCAAGAAACGGAATATGGTAAAGTTAGTCCGGTAATTGAGGAGTTTCGATTAAGTATTTAGTAGCATCAATTGTAATTACGTTTGCTAGATTGAGCGGAGTCGAGATGACTTCTGAAAAAAATAATAAACACGCTAATGGCGGAAATAGCATAAAATATGAAATACAAAATGCTGGTCCTTGACATGGATGACACCTTGTTGAATGATGACCATATTATTTCAATTGAAAATAAAGAAATGATTACCAAGGCTCAAGAGCTGGGAGTACATGTGGTTTTGGCTTCGGGACGACCAACACCTGCAATGATTGAATATGCTAAGGAACTTAACATGCATACTTCCTATATGATTTCATATAACGGAGCGGTTATAACGGATTTAAGTAGCGACGAAGTCATTTTTGAACAAACCTTAACGCAAGAACAAATTCATACTTTATACGATTACAGCCAAAAAAGTAAAACACATATCATTACTTATTTAGACGGAAAAGTAGTAAGTGAAACGCATTCTGAATATATCGATGTAGAGTTGAATATTACAGGACTGCAACATAATTTAGTTACTGATTTTAAAGCTTCGGTTTATAAATCAGCAATCAAATGTATTTTGCTAGAAGAACCTTCGTATTTAAAAGAGGTTGAGAAAGATTTGAAATCCACGATGCCACATTTGAGTATTTGCATGTCAAAACCTTTTTTTCTAGAAGTTGCTCAAACCGGAATTGATAAAGCGTATAGTATCAAAATACTGGCAGAAAAATTGAATATTCAGCAAAGTGAAATTATAGCCGTAGGTAATGCAGGCAATGATTTGACGATGGTAGAATATGCAGGTTTAGGTGTTTGGGTAGATAATGTTACTCCCGAATTACGTGACCGTGCGAATGTAATTGTAGCTTCAAACAATGACCATGGTGTCGCTGAAGTAATCAGAAAGTTTATATTGAATTAGTATATTTTTTTAAATTAAAAAGAACCATTCATAAATTACCTTAATTTATGAATGGTTCTTTTTTTGCTTTTTAGTTCAAAATAAATGATACTTAGGTACTAAATTATTTTGGTTTCGTTAATGAATTAGTACAAGTTGTCTTCTATACAACAGTCGCATTAAACTAGGGAAAACCAATAGTAACATTGGCAAACCGACCACAAAGCCACCAATTACAGCAATTGCAAGAGGTTGTTGCATTTGCGCACCTATACCCAATCCTAAGGCCAATGGCGTAAGCGCTAAAATTGCTCCAATGGCTGTCATTAATTTTGGGCGAATTCGCAAAGCAATCGCATAATTGATAGATTGATCAATATTATTATTGTTCTGTTCCATATTGAATCGAAATTGGGCTACCGTAAAAATGGCATTCTCGGCAAGAATCCCTACAATCATAATTATTCCGGTATAACTACTTACATTCAGCGGAATATTCGTCAGATATAAAGCAATAATACAACCACAGATACCCATTACCGAAATAAACAATAGTAGTACGGACAGCAACCATTCTTTGAACAAAAACAAAAACACACCAAAGACTAATAGTGAAGCCAGAAAAAGTATTAACATCAGCTCCTTAAATGATTGCTGTTGTTCTGCATAAGCACCACCGTAAGCAATCGAATAGCCTTTGGGTAAAGATAATTGTGTATTGAGTTTTTGTTGTATTTCAGCAATAGCACTACCCAAATCACGATTGTCCAAACGGGCAGTTAAGACAACACATGATTTTAAATTTTCTCTGCGCTGTTCGTTTTCTCCTTTTACCACTTTGACATCACAAAAGAAAGTCAAAGGTCTTGTCGTGCCATCGGGCAAGAAAATCAGTTGCTGTTTTATTTTCTCAAGGTTATTTGCGTTCATGTCAGCATAGCGCATGATGATTCTTCGCATTTGTTCTCCTTCTTGAATTTGACCCACTTGAATTCCAGCAGTCATAGCGGCTTGCGCAGGCGAAGGAACAGGCTGGTTGGCATTACTACCCAAGGTAACGCCACCCGTATAAGCGGACAATTGGGTTTGAAAATCAAGCAAGGAAATTTTATATTGCGTTAAGACTTCTTGATTGGGCATAAAAATCAAAGAAGGACCTGCAAGTCGCATTCCATTATCAATATCAGCTACACCAGAAATAGTGCCTATTATTTCTTCGGCTTGTTTGGAAATATGTTGCAACTGTTCGTAATTATCACCAAAAAATTTTACTTCAATTGGAGATGGAGTAGACATTAAATCGCCTAGTAAATCGGCAATTCGTTGTCCAAATCCAATGTGTAGTACGGGTTGTTTGGCAGCAATCGCTTTTCGTAAATCATCAATCACATCAACAGTAGTTTTACTTCTATTGTTTTTAAGTTGTATCGAATAATCTCCAAAATTTTGCGGGACAGTACTAAAGGACATTCGGATACCAGTTCTACGGCTGTAGGTTTCTACGTCTGGATGTGCTATAATTGTTTTCTCGACTTCATTGAGTACCCTATCCGTTTCTTTTAGCGATGTTCCCTCGGGCATGAAATAATCTAGCACAATTGTTCCTTCGTCCAAATCGGGTAGAAAACCGGTTTCTAATTTGCTAAAACTGACCCAAGCTGCTACAATGAAAAAGAAAATCAATGAGAAAGAAAAAATAGGTTTGTCAAAAAACCAGGTAAGCCAACGTAGCTTTTGCTTTGAATCTTCCTCTTTAACCAGATGTGATTTTTTGGGTTGTTTAAACCCTATAAGAATGTGAATCACAGGCAACAACAACCAAGTCACCAAAAAGGAGGTAACCATGGTTAGTTGCATGGTATCTGAAAGCTCTTTGAAGAAACTACCCGCCAGTCCACTCATCATTCGAAAAGGAAAATGAATCACAATCGTTGCCAATGAAGATCCAATCATAGCAGGAAACAGGTCATGAATGGCTTCTTTTACAACATCATAACGGTCCTTATCGGGGTCTTCTTCGTGTTTGCGGTAAATTTGTTCAATGATCACAATGGCATCATCTATTATCAAACCTATCGAAGCTGCGATGGCTCCCAATGACATGATATTTATCGAAATCCCAGACAAGTATAGTACTAGGATGGTAAAGGCTAAGGTAACCGGAATAGTAATCATCACGACCAAACTAGCTCTCCAAGACTTCAAGAAGAAAATCATAACAATAATAGCCAAAAACAATCCTTCATAAATAGTTTTGATTACACTATGAACACTTTCTCCAACAAAATTGGACTGGTCATAGTATGGTTTTAGTACCATCCCTTCGGGTAATTGTTTTTGTATTTCAGCCGCCTTACTTTGACAATCATTAGCAAAGTCAATTAAATTAACTCCCGGTTGTTTTATTAAATCGATTATTACTGCATCATGTCCATTGGCATTGACCACCACAAATTCGACTTGTTCTTTTACTTCAACTTTAGCAATATCTTTTAATTTAATGAGTCTTGTTCCGTCATTCTTGATTACCGTATTTTCAAGTTGGTCGAAATCTAAAATCCTAGTATCCGTTAACGATAAGTACAATCTATCATAATTTTCAACGGAACCATTGGACAATACATAGTTATTGTTGTTGAATACCGTAATAATGGTATTGGGAGTAATCCCCAAAGTAGCCATTTTTGTGGCATTGGGAACAATTACAAATTCTTTGTTTTTTCCACCTCGAACGATGGTGTTTGAAATCCCTTGCACTTGCGAGAATAAAGGTCGCACAATCAAATTGGCTTTGTCTTTCAATGCAACCAAACTATGTGTTTTGCTTTCTAAAGTAAAACCATAAACCGGAAAAGTGGATTGATTCATCGCCTCGGTTGCAATACTAACACCTTGGGGTAAAAAGTTTTTTATTTCATTTATCCGACTTTCCAGTTGTGTTTTAGCATCATAAACATTAGTACCCCAGTCAAAAAACACATCAATCACACAATTCCCTCTACTGGTCGTGCTTTTGACAATCGTTACACCTTTGACTTTTTTGACAGCACTTTCTAGTGGCTTTGTCACCGTGATCATCATGCGATCAATAGGTTGTTGACCCGCATCAGCAATTAAAGTAATTCTTGGAAATAGTACTTCTGGAAAAAGATTGGTTTGCATTTTGGAATAGGAATAAATTCCCGCCAATACTAACAACAGCCCTACAAATAGGATTGGTTTTTTGAATATTTGAAATATATTTTGCTTTTTCATTTTTCTTTGGTAGTTGCTATTTTTACTAAAGAATTATCGGGTAGTTCAAAATTCCCTTCACTTATAATTCTGTCTTCAGGATTTAATTTTGGAGAAAGAATTTCTATCCATTCCTCATTTTTATTCCCAATGGTTACCAATTGTTTCACAGCAATACTGTCATTTTTAACTTTCATTATCCAAAATTCATTCATCATCTCATTACTAGACACACATGATTTTGGGAGTAATTGTTGACCACTTTGCCCTCCTTTATTTAGGCTCACTTTTACGATCATATTTTCGGGTAAGAATAGGTTTTTGTTGCACTTCGCCAAAATCGTTTGTGTTTGTGCATTGACATTCATGGCCATCAAGGCTTTTGTAAAAACGGCAGTATATTTCAAATTATTGGGTAAAATGATCGTACACGTTTTCCCTGTTTGAGTATAAGCAGTATATTCAAATGGTACATTTACCTGAAATATCAAATCATTACTTTCGGCGATAGTACACAATAAGGCACCTTCCAAAACATAATCGCCCGCTTGTTGTTTGTCTAGTGTCGTAATAATACCGCTTGCTGATGCTTTAATTTTGATGATACCAAAACCATTCAGAGAGTCGTCAATTTTTGAAACATTGTTTCCTAATGCTCGACTTTCTTTCGATTCTAATACATAGAGTAAATCTCCTTTCTTTACTTGGTCTCCCAATTTTATATGCACTTGTGTAATGAATGCAGGTATAGAAGCGGTAACCAAATTTCGTTTTAAATAAGCCGTTGTTCCAAATAAAGTCAGTTCATCATCAATTGCCCCTTGCGTTACCATCACTATCTTTACAGGTGTTTTGGGTGTTTCAATTACTTCATCGGTGGTTTCAGCCTTTTTTCCGCAGGAGAACAAGAGCAAAGTTATTACCGTCAAAAAATATAGTTTATAGTGTTTCATTTTTATATTATGTTGTTTACCAGTTCCAGTAATTGTAGACATTAATAAGTAATTGTTGCTGTGAAATCAAGATTGCATTATCACGCTGTAGCATTGCCATATTTTTCAAAACCGTGATGTAATTTATAATAGTTAACTGTCCCGAAAAAATCTCTTTTTTATACGTTTTCAGTAATGAGTCATAGTCTTTGAGTTGCTGATCTGCAATTGCAATTCGGGTAGAAAAGGATTCAATTTCTGCCTCTATTTTTGATTTCCGAATAGTGTTTTGCGAAATAAAATTGTCTTTGTAAAAGGAAATAGACTCTTCTAATACTTTTGTTTTCTTTTGAGTCAATTGTTTTTGACCACCATCAAAAAAGTTATACGTAAAGTTCACCCCTGCACTCAATCCAAATCGGTCGGGAATCGTGGGCGCATAAGTCGCATTGAGCCCTGTATTGGCATAAAGGTTAATTTGTGGTTTGTATTTTAATTCAACTATTTTTTGCTGCGCGACCAAATTGATACTGTCCAATCGGTATTTCTCCATAAACATCGATTTGGCACTGGTATTCTTCAAACTCAGTTCCATATTTTGGAGTTCATGTAATTGTGTATCATTAATGCCGCAAAGAATATTTAAGTCCATTAAGTCTCTGCGATAATTGGCTTTGAAAGTGGTCAGTTGCGCTACAAAATTTTGATGTTCGATACTTAATAAAGAAAGATCCGATTGTTTGTAAATACTGCTTTCAACCAATTTTATTAAAATATCTTTTTGATCTGCCAATAATTTGACCATTGTTTCCGCATAGCCCGTTTGTTTATTGTCCTGCAAACACAAAATATATTGATCACTTACTATTTTCTCCAAATCATGTTCCGTTAATAGGACATTATTTTGACTTATTTGAGACGCAACGGCAACTTGTTCACTAGCTGTTTTATAACGTATCCCATTAAATAAAGGCTGTGAAACATTCAACATTGCCTGATAGGTTCCACCATTGGAATAAGCCAAATCATACCCATAGTAATTAGTTGCTCCAGCTGAATTGGCTTCAAAAGTGGTTTTGTTATTATCTTTAGAAATAAGTGGCGAAAACAAATAATTGGCTGTAACCCCAATTTGGGCTTTGGTATAAAAAGCTTTTAGCCTCTCTATTTCTAATTGATTGCTTTTATTGACTAGTTTATTGTCATTTATCAAAGGACTATTTTGTTTGGCTGCCGTGTTGTAATAACTCAAATCATTCTGCGCTATGACACATTCGAATGAAAACAATAGAACAACAACAGGCATCACCACAATTATTAAACGTGTTTTTATCATGGTTTTAATCTTTTTCTTCTAATAAATACTTCCCATTCACATCAAATACAATTTCTTGTCCTGTGATTTGAATTTCATAAGTAATCATTCCGCTAGCAGTTGTTATTTTCTCATAACCTTGAATTTTCTCTTTAGGATAATTTACTTTGATGTAGTCAGGAATAGTCGTTCCATTTGGTAACAAATCTTTTGTGATTACCAATTCGGTTTCAGTAATAACAGCATTTTTATCATAGGATACAGCACCTTTTTCAGTAGCCTCTTTGTATTTTACTTCCCAAAATGGTGGCTCGTCATTCCATTTTAAAATGACTGCATGAGGATGCGATTGGACAAAAGCCATTTTTATGTTTTCTGGAACTTCTCTACTAGTGCTAGATTGTTTGCAAGCGGTGAACGCAAACAATGCAGAAAGAAGGAGGGTTAAATTTTTCATTTTCGTCTATTTTAGTCCAAATTTAATATACGATTTAGAAGAAATTTAGAATTAGCGAAAGTCTATAGTGAAACAATGAAAATTATGGTTGAAATTATATCGAATAATCCAGTCGTTACTATCTACAATTTTCTTAACAATAGCCAAACCTAAACCATTACCATGCTCGGATGTATTCGACTTTGAGAACCGATTAAATAATTTACTAGAAGACAAAGTACTGGGAGATCCTGTATTAGAAAAAACTAGTGTTTGATTTGAAAGCGTGATCGCTATTTGTCCGTTTGAAACATTGTGTTTGATGGCATTAAGAAACAAATTACTAATTAAAACCTCTGCTAATACTGGATTTGATGCAATAGTAAATGATGGATCAATATCCGTTTTGATTGAGATGTTTTTGGCATTTGCCTGTTCTACAAAAAAGGCAAGGTTCTTTTCTATAGCCTCTTTCAAATAGAAGGTTTGCTTGTTGGCGTAATGATCGTTTTCAATTTTGGAAAGCAACAAAAGATTTTTGTTCAAACGATTCAGTTTTGAAACGTTATCATTCAAAGATGACAAAATCACGGATTGCTCTTGTGTCACATCATTACGCTGAATGAGTGTATCAATTTTAGCCTGAAACACGGCTAATGGGGTTTGCAATTCATGAGCGGCATTTTCAATAAATTCCCGTTGACTTCTATAAATGGAGGTATTCTTTTCGATCAATTTTTGAATACTTTGATTCAAACGGTTAAATTCTTCTGTATCCGTTTTTGCGAATTGTGGAAGGTTTGACTTATCAATTTCAAATTGTTCAATTTGCAATAATGTTTTGTAAAAGGGTTTCCATAGATTAAGAGATAGCCTTTTCGAAATAAAAAATAAACCAATAAGCAACAACGAAATGATTACCAAAAATAAGATTGCAATACTCTCGATTAAATC
Organism: Flavobacterium ovatum; assembly: GCF_040703125.1. Taxonomy (NCBI): domain Bacteria; kingdom Pseudomonadati; phylum Bacteroidota; class Flavobacteriia; order Flavobacteriales; family Flavobacteriaceae; genus Flavobacterium; species Flavobacterium ovatum. Next base: position 4,224,213 of record NZ_CP160035.1, on the reverse strand, counting down.
GGATGTTTCTACCAAATTTATTCTTGCCGAATAGGTATACGACTTGCCTTCAATTTTTATAGGCAAACGCAATTCTCTATAAGGTTCATTTTCATTATACAATGTATCATAATAAAACGTGTAGAAAAGGGAATCTTTTTTCAGAGGAGTTGCAGCAATAATTTTAATATCACGGTTGAATTTATTCCAAATTGGAACATCGGTTGTTTTAATATTTTTAGCTGAATATTGAATAAACTCATTTTTACGAAGTAGTAAGGCTTCGTCGGCATCATCGATATACAGTTTTTCGATTAGAATATAAAACAATGGAGCGGCAACTATTAGCAATAGCAGTGCAAAAACCAGATATGCTTTTGATGTTTTATGTAAAAGTTTTTCACTCATTTTGCCATTTATAACCTAGTCCATAAACCGTTTTAATGTAATCTATGATTCCAGCTTCCTTCAATTTATTTTTTAAGTTTTTGATGTGTGCATAAACAAAATCGTGATTGTCTAGCATATCGGCCATATCTCCCGAAAGGTGTTCTGCAATGGCGCTTTTTGAAAGTACTCTGTCTTGATTTCCAATTAAGTACAAAAGTAAATCAAGTTCTTTTTTGGTGACATCGAGTTTTCTACCATTCACCTTAACCGTTTTCGAAAGGATATCAATTTCAATCTCGTTGAAGGTAACAAAATTATTTCCTTTGAATTTTTTTCTCCGAATAATAGCTTGGGTTCGTACTAATAATTCAGACAGATGAAAAGGCTTGGTTAAAAAATCATCCGCACCCAAAGTAAGTCCTTCGATACGTGTTTCTAATGTTTCCTTTGCTGAAATAATAATAATACCTTCCGATTTGTTTTGTCTCTTTATTTCTTTCAAAATTTCAAGACCATTTCCGTCGGGTAAAGTCAAATCCAACACTATACAGTCGTATTCATAATTAGAGATTTTTTCAATCGCAGTCTTCACATTATCTGTCCACTCACAAATAAAGTCGTTTCCAGACAAATACGATTTGATACTTTCTGCCAATTCTTTTTCGTCTTCAATGAGTAAGATTTTCATAATACAAAGATGTTTATAAATTTTGAATTAAATTAGAAGTTATGAAAAACAGTTTCGGAATGGATTGTGTTGTTTTCAATCTGCGTTTATAAATGCATATTGAATTAAATCTAGAATAGAAGTGATTTTTTGGGATTTGTTTGTAAATTTGCACACGCTAATTTTTGACAACGATTTCATTATTAGTGACTACTTATGGAAAACAGAAAAAAGGTTGCCTTTTATACTCTTGGATGTAAACTGAATTTTTCAGAAACATCTACAATAGCACGTAATTTTCAAGATGAGGGTTTTGATCGTGTAGATTTTGAAGACGTTGCGGATATGTATGTAATTAATACGTGCTCCGTTACTGAAAATGCCGACAAACAATTCAAGCAAGTGGTCAAAAAAGCCATGAAACTCAACAACAAAGCTTTTGTAGCGGCGGTGGGTTGTTATGCGCAGTTGAAACCGGAAGAATTGGCGGCAGTTGATGGCGTTGATTTAGTTTTAGGCGCTACGGAAAAATTCAAAATCTTGGATTATATCAATGATTTAAGTAAAAATGACATGGGTGAAGTACATTCTTGCGAAATTTCCGAAGCCGATTTTTACGTCGGTAGTTATTCCATTGGTGACCGTACTCGTGCATTCTTGAAAGTGCAGGATGGATGCGATTATAAATGTACCTATTGTACGATTCCACTAGCGAGAGGGATTTCTAGAAGTGATGCACTCGAAAATGTGCTTCAAAATGCTAAAGATATTTCAGCGCAAAACATCAAAGAAATTGTTTTGACTGGTGTAAATATCGGGGATTATGGTAAAGGGGAATTTGGGAACAAAAAACATGAACATACTTTCTTGGATTTAGTCCAAGCATTGGATGAAGTAGAAGGAATTGAAAGATTACGAATTTCATCTATTGAACCGAATTTATTGAAAAATGAAACTATAGAATTTGTTTCTAAAAGCCGCACTTTTGTGCCTCATTTTCATATTCCGTTGCAATCAGGAAGTGACGCCATATTGAAGATGATGAAACGTCGTTATTTACGTGATGTTTATACAGAGCGAGTTAATAAAATACGAGAAGTCATGCCTCATGCGTGTATAGGTGTTGATGTGATTGTGGGTTTTCCTGGGGAAAGTGACGAGCATTTCTTAGAAACGTATCATTTCTTGAACGAAATGGATATTTCTTATTTACACGTTTTTACTTATTCAGAAAGAGATAATACCGAAGCCGCTGAAATGGAAGGAGCTGTTCCTGCCAATGTACGTGCTAAACGTAGCAAAATGCTAAGAGGTTTGTCTGTGAAAAAACGTCGTGCTTTTTATGAAACTCAACTTGGAACGCAAAGAACGGTTTTGTTCGAAAGCGAAAACAAAGAAGGCTATATTCATGGATTTACGGAGAATTATGTAAAAGTAAAAACGCCTTGGAATCCTGAGTTAGCGAATACATTGCAGAATGTGAACTTAACTCATATTGATGAAGATGGTGCGGTTCGAATGGAGTTTGTTGCTGTAGAATCAGTTTAAGATTAACGATTTTTGAAGTGATTTAACCGCAAAGTTCGCTAAGGAAGCACAAAGGACGCAAAGGTTTTAAAATTAACGATTTTTGATTTAAGAACAAAGGATACATGAAAACCATTTATTTTTTTTAAAATTTGATTTTTGAGATTGACCTTTGAATTTGATTTACTAAAAAAAAAAAGGTTCACAAAGTATAAAATAATACTCTGTGAACTTCTGTGTTTTCTTTGTGAATCTCTGCATAATAAATTACGGATTAGTAGACCAAATGCTACTATTCTTAATAAACACGCGACGGTTTAATTTCAATTGCGCAACGATTAGTTCTGCCATATCTTCAGATTGCATTACTTTATCTGGGTTTCCGTCCGTTAGGTTGAGGTCTTTGGCCATGTCAGTTGCAACGGTGCTTGGCGTTAAAGCAGTAACACGAATATTATGTTTGCGTACTTCTTGCATCAACGAATCTGTCAGACCTAGAACAGCGAATTTTGAAGCACTGTATGCGCTCGTTACGGCATTTCCGTTCAATCCAGCAGTCGATGAAATATTGATAATATCTCCCGTTTGTCTCTCAATCATGTTCGGCAATACGGCGCGAGTCACATAATAAGTCCCCATTAAGTTGACTTGTATGATGCGTTCCCAATCAGTTACTTCCATTTGCAAGAAATTTCCAAAAGCAGCTATTCCGGCGTTGTTGATTAGGATGTCGATGGTCTTGAATTCGGCTAATGCTTTTACAACAGCAGCGTTTACCGATTCAATATCGGCAACATCTGCTGTTAATGCTAGGGTTTTTACTCCCAATGGAGCGATTTCTTTTGCTACTTCATCTATGTCAGCTTGCGTACGTGCGACCAATATTACGTTGACACCTTCTTTGGCAAGTGCTATGGCGATTGCTTTTCCGATTCCTTTTCCAGCTCCTGTGATTAGGGCATTTTTGTTTTTTAAGTCTGTCATTATTGTAGTTTTTAATTCACAAACAAAGTTACGTTTTTGCAATTGGCTTGAAGGCGGAAATGATGTGAAATAAATGATAATTTTTCGCTTTTAGATTGATAATGGGAATAATTTGGGCGTGTCCCTCCGTAATCACGAAGTGTCGGGACTACGGGCCAGGCTCTCCGCTGTATCTTTTTTGTCCGCCGCGGCGGACAAAAAAGGATGCCGCTTCGATCCTTCACGCGACTATACGACTCAAAATTGCAAAATCTGAAAATTAGATAACTTTTTTGCAATATCCTGTAACATAAAATAAGTACTTCTACACCATCTTTGTGTTATAAACTTAAATTATGAGAAAATATATAATGTTATCGTTGTTTTTGGCTATCGTTTCTATTTCATGTAAGAACAATGAAAGTAAGAACGATGAAAGTTCCAATAGTCAAAGTAGCTTCAATGAGGATGAAGAGGAAATAACGATTATAGCTCGAGAAAAACTCAAAGGGATTCAGTATAAAATGATGAACAGCAAAGCGTGGTTGACGATAAATGAAAAAAACGAATCGGCCTTGCAAATCGTCATGGATGTTAATCGTACGGACAAAAAGAATCTAGCCAAAATGGATTCGATTATTATTCCTTCTAAATTAGAGGGTAAAAGAGAGGATTTTTTGCCTTTTCCATTGCAAGTAGAAGCTCTTAAAAGGGTTGATAAAATATTGTTTTTTTCTTATCCTACACAAACCTTTGCGGCCTATAAAAACGGAACACTGGTATATACTGGTCCAACCAATATGGGAAGGGAAAAAGACCCTACTCCAACAGGATTGTTTTTTACCAATTGGAAAGCCGAAGAAACCACCAGTACCTTTAATGATGAGTGGGAATTAAAGTGGAATTTCAATATTGAAAATAAATTGGGAGTTGGTTTTCATCAATATGAATTGCCGGGTTATCCAGCATCACATTCCTGTTTGCGATTGCAAGAAAAAGATGCTCGATACCTTTACGATTGGGCAAACCAATGGGTTTTGGTCGATGATGAAAATATTAAGTCAAAAGGAACTCCAGTTGTCGTTTTTGGAGAATATCCTTTTAGAGGAAAAAAGCCTTGGTTGCAACTGTTGACAAATCCTGCTTCTTTTGAGATTTCAGAAGATGAAATTAGTCAATTGGTACAACCGAAAATAGAAACTATTATAAAAGAGCAAAATAAAAGCAAGCTTGTTGCACAAAATAATAAGTAAGTTTAGTTTTTTTTGGGACGATAAACGGCTAGTTGAAAAACTAGCCGTTTATCTTTTTTTAGCTGTTTTTTTTTTGTTTAATTAGTTTGGAATGGTTGTTTTTTAGTTTAATCTAAAATAAATTATGGAAACAAATGCCTAGCCCTGATTGTAGTGAAAATACTTTGAAAAGGAATTGTGTTTTTTTCTGGGAGATACAGAGCGACCAGAGGAAGCTCCTGTGGCGACCTAAGAAAAAAACAATTGCTTGAAAAGTATTGCAACGGAAAGCAGGAATTTGCTCTTGGAAAATATTATATTTACTGGAAACAAAAATATAAGAGTATGAAATCAATTGATCCAAAAGACTTTAAAGTTACTGCTCCCATACGTCTGAAAGATTTACCAACGGACTTGAATAATAAAGCGAGTGATGATGATAAAGAAGATAAATTAGACGGTGTGCGGGAGAAAATGAGTGAGTTGCAGGATGTGATGTATGCACACAACCGCTATGGGGTTTTGATTTGTTTACAGGGAATGGATACTTCAGGGAAGGATAGTTTGGTTAGAGAGGTTTTTAAGGAGTGTAATGCTAGAGGAGTGGTAGTGCATAGTTTTAAAACACCGAACTCGACAGAGCTGGAACACGATTATTTGTGGCGCCATTATATAGCTTTGCCAGAGAAGGGGAAGTTTGCGATCTTTAACCGTACGCATTATGAAAATGTGTTGGTTACTCGTGTGCATCCTGAGTATATATTGAATGAGAATTTACCGGGAATTGAAAAAGTACAGGATATAACGCCTCAGTTTTGGGAAAATAGGATAGAGCAAATCAATAATTTTGAGAAGCACATCAGCCAAAACGGAACGATTGTTTTAAAGTTTTACTTTCACATGAGTAAAGAGGAGCAACGCAAACGGTTGTTGCGAAGATTGGAAAATGAGGAACACCATTGGAAATTTTCTCCTGGGGATTTGAAGGAACGTGAACATTGGGATGAATACATGCAGTATTATGAAGAAGCGATAAATAAAACAGCTAAAGAACATGCTCCTTGGTACATTATACCGTCAGATGATAAGGACATGGCGCGCTATATTGTGGCAAAAATTATTTGGGAAGAAATGCAGAAATACACCGATATTAAGGAGCCGGAACTAGATGATAAAGTGAAAATGAATTTTGCAATGTATCGAGAGCAATTAAAAGAATAAAGGAAAGGCTGTTTAGAAATAGATATTGAAACAGCCTTTTTTTATATTGTATTATCTTTTAAAATAGATTTTGATGACAAAAAGGAGGCCTATGAAAATTAGGAACCCCAAGAGAATTTTATAGTTTCCTTTGTAATATATTTTGTGAAGGGCTAAATCTTTTCGATAAGAATAGATGGCAGCGATGACAAAAGCAACAAAAAAACATGCGGCAAATATTAATTGTCCTGTACTAAACATAGTTTTAATTTTTTTTGGCAAAAGTACGCAATTGTATAGAAATTGTTGCTAATTTGCTTTTTCAAATATAAGTTAAATAAAAGTATGCGTAAACAATTAGACTCCGTTAAAGAATTTCATACTGCCTTTAAGATAGGGCATAGTGAATCCCCAATTGCAAATCTTGCCGAAGAAAAGAAAATCCTTCGTTACAATTTAATGAAAGAGGAAAATGAGGAATATCTAGAAGCGGTCAAGAATAATGATTTGGTCGAAATTGCCGATGCGCTAGGCGATATGATGTATATCCTTTGTGGGACGATTATAGAACATGGATTACAACACAAAATAGAAGAGGTATTTGACGAAATTCAGAGAAGTAATATGAGTAAGTTAGACGAAGATGGAAACCCAATTTACCGTGAAGATGGAAAGGTGATGAAAGGTCCAAATTACTTTAAACCTGATTTTTCTAAAATATTAGGCGAATAAAAAAGAGCGATTTTCAATTAGAAAATCGCTCTTTTTTTATGATGTAAAATAGAACTAAGATACTTTTACAGTCCAACCGAAACTGTCTTCGGCAAGTTTGTGTTGAATGTTAGTCAATTTATCTTTTAGTTGTAGTGCAATTGAGTCAGTAATTTTGGGTAATTCAAAATACTCTTTTCTGTATGAGAATCCTGAAATAGGACTTATAACAGCAGCTGTACCTGCACCAAAGATTTCTTTTAAAGATCCGTTTTTAGCTGCCTCGATAAGTTCAGCTACTAATACTGGTCGAACTTCAAGCTTGATTCCTTCTTTCTTTGCCATATCAATTAAACTCTTTCTGGTTACACCGTCAAGAATTCTTTCGCTTACTGGAGCGGTGTATAAAGTATCGTTGATTCTGAAGAATACATTCATTGTACCTGCTTCCTCTAGTTTAGTATGCGTGGCATCATCAGTCCAGATTATTTGTTGGAATCCTTCTTTATTAGCCAAATTAGTTGGGTAAAATTGTCCAGCATAATTACCAGCAGTTTTTGCAGCACCAATACCACCATTAGCAGCACGACTATAATGTTCCGCAATTAATACTTTTACTTCACCTGAATAATAGGCTTTAGCAGGTGATAGAATAATCATGAATTTATAATCATCAGACGGATTAGCAACAACACCGTGTCCTGTAGCAATCAAGAAAGGTCTAATGTATAATGTGTTTCCTAAACCTTTTTTGATCCATTCGTGGTCTATTTTTAATAGTTCATTAAGTCCGTCCATGAAAACTTCTTCAGGAACTTCAGGCATTGCCATACGAACTGCTGAAGAGTTGAAACGATGAAAGTTTTCATCAGGTCTAAAAAGCCAGATAGAATCTTGTTCGTCTTTGTAGGCTTTCATGCCTTCAAAGATGGCTTGGCCGTAATGAAAAACACGAGCAGAAGGATCTAACAAAAAAGGTGCGTATGGCTTAATGACCGGTTTTTGCCACTCACCATTTGTAAAATCACACTCTAATAAATGATCTGTAAAAACAGAACCAAAGCTTAAATTTTCAAAATCAACATCGTTAATTTTAGATGTAGCTACTTTATTTATTTCAATTTTGTTAGTTTGAGTTGTACTCATAATTGGGTAATATTTTGTTTTATTTTTTTAAAAGTGAATCACTTAGGGTATAAAATCTATCTTTAAATCATAAGGCACTTCAATTGATAGCAAAATTAAGTAAAAAAGACTAAAAAGGGTGTGATTATGTTATTAAATATGGTAATAAATTGTTAATTATTTATTTTTTAAATTTTTTTAATAATCATAGAGTATTTATAAAGAATAGATAAAATATTCAGTTTTTTTTCAATTATGTGTTTTTGTTTTGGTTATTTTTGAGGCGTATCTCATTTAGAGACACTGCAAATTAATTAATTTACAATTTTGGAGAGAGAAATTATACAGACCCTTGACGGTTCCACGACAATTCATATTAAGGAATGGAATGAAAGTTATCATTCAAAACATGGAGCGATTCAAGAAGCGCAGCATGTTTTTATAAAAAATGGATTGGCATTATTCGAAAATAAAAATGTATCTATTCTAGAAATTGGCTTTGGGACAGGGCTAAATGCATTCATAACTTTTATAGAAAGTAAAAGGTTGCAACAAAAGATTGATTACACCGGTGTGGAGGCTTATCCTATATCTTCGGAGGAATTAACATCTATGAATTATGTAGAAGAATTGAAAGCTCACGATTACTCTTCTATTTTTAATACCATGCATCAATCGGCTTGGGGTGAAGAAATAAACATTGAAAATTCATTTGTTTTGACAAAGCGTAAACAACTTTTTCAAGAAATTGATGATATTGAAAAATATGATTTGATTTATTTTGATGCTTTTGGTTACAGAGTACAACCCGAATTATGGAGTACAGAAATTTTTCAAAAGATGTATACTTCTTTGAAAAACAATGGTGTTTTGGTTACTTATGCAGCTAGAGGTGTCGTAAAAAGAAGTATGATTGAAGTGGGTTTTAGTGTGGAAAAATTAGCAGGTCCTCCGGGTAAGCGAGAGATGTTTCGTGCTAGAAAGTTGTAGAAGATTCGGTTGTTAACACCGTTAATTGAAAAAATAGTGTTAAAATTTTAATGAAGTATTGTCAAATAATGTATTTTTACTAACGATTTAAAATTAAATTGTAAACTTAAAACTCCTAAAATTATGTCTAAAGTAATGTTTGATTACACTAAATCTATTTTAGAAAGAGTAAGCTTTGATCCGTTATTATTTTGTAAAGAATTAGAAAAAGCAGTTAGGACATTGTTGCCTTTTGAACTGGAACAATTAAAAGAATGGTTGTTTGAGTTTATTGTAGAAAAACCTGAATTAAAACAATGTTTGCTAATTGTTGAAACGATATAGAAAAGGAGCCTTTATTAGGCTCCTTTTTTTTTATGGTTTTATTGGTCTCAAATTATAGTTAAAACGATGTGCTTTAGTGCATTTTACTTTAGCTTCTAAAAACGTTTTGCTACAGATTATTTGAATTAGAAGGATTTAATCTGTGGAAATCAATTTAATCAGTGGCTGATTTTCTTTTTTTTGTAATTCATCCTTGCAGACTTTAAGTCTGCCAACCAAATCTAAGGAGTAGTGGTTTAGTTCCTTAAAATGAAGTGTAATATTTAATTTATGACTTGTTTTTGTTTATATTTTAAGTATTAAAAAACTTACTTTAAAAAGCGATGTATGTATTTAATCGTTTATTTTTGTTTTTTATCGTTGTTTTTGGAGAGAATTTTCTAGATTTGATTTGAGTAAAATAAATAATCTTTTAAAACCTATTTGTTATGTCTAGAATGATTTATGATTACACAAAAGAGGTACTCGAAAGAGTAAGCTTTAGCCCAGATCTTTTTATAAAAGAACTTAAAAAAGCAGTTAGAAATTTATTGCCTTATGAAATTGAGCATTTAAAAAATTGGCTTTTGTATTATACTAATGAGAAGCCAGTTTTGAAAGAATGTCTCTATGTTGTAAATGACTAGTTTCCCTATTTGCCCCAATCTTAAAGGAACCCTTGTTGTAAGAGTTCCTTTTGTTATATTATTTCTTTTGTAAAGGGCTAATTATTTGTACATTTTGAAAAACAATTGCTCCTTTTATTACTCCTGTAATAGTACTTCGTAAGGCATCAATAATTTGGATTTTGAGCTCACTTTTGGGGTATATAAGACTGACTTCTCTAGCGGGTTTTGGTTCTGCAAAATGGCGAAGTTTTATTTTATCAGTATCCTTTAAGTCTAATGTATGCAAGTATGGCAATAAAGTCGTGCCTAAGCCTTCATCCGCTAGTTTAATTAGAGTTTCAAAACTTCCACTTTCAATTTGAAAACGATTTGTATCGTTGTTTTTGTTGTTTTTACACAAATTCAATATTCCGTCTCTAAAACAGTGACCGTCTTGAAGTAATAAGATTTCGTCTAAGTTTAAGTCAGCTACTTCAATTTCTTTTTTCTGAAAATGCTCGTGATTTTCTGGAATATAAGCAACAAAGGGTTCGAAATACAAGACGATTTCCTTAATTTTTTCTTCCATTAATGGGGTAGCTGCAATAGCTGCATCAAGATGCCCGTTATTAAGTTTTGTGATTATTTCTTCTGTATTTAGCTCTTCAATGATGAGTTTTACTTTAGGATATTTTTTAATGAAATTAGATAAAAACATTGGAAGTAAAGTAGGCATAATGGTTGGGATGATACCGAGTCTAAATTCGCCACCTATAAAACCTTTTTGTTGTTCTACTATATCTTGAATACGATCAGCTTCGTTTACAATATTTTTAGCTTGGTTCACTATTTTTTGACCAATATCAGTTAACTGAATCGGTTTTTTGGATCGATCAAAAATAGTGATACTTAATTCTTCTTCAATTTTTTGAATTTGCATACTCAACGTTGGTTGGGTTACAAAACATTTTTCAGCAGCAAGGGTGAAGTTTTTATGTTCAGCAACTGCAAGAACATATTTGAGTTGGGTAATTGTCATTGATAGTATTTTTTGATGCAAAGATAAAAACTATCAATTTAATTTATAGTTTATTTTTTGCTTTTGTTGGTACTTTTGTATGTATAAATAAAAATAGAGTAATTATGAAAACAAATAGCATAGGATTAGCTGTTCAGGAATCAGTTGTAATGGTAGGAAGTTTAAATGTTTTATTGTCTAATTTTCAGATTTATTATCAAAATTTAAGGGGATTACATTGGAATATAAAAGGGAAACGTTTTTTTGATCTTCATGTAAAATTTGAAGAATTATACAATGATTCTCAATTAAAAATAGATAGTATTGCTGAACGTATATTGACCTTAGAGGGTACTCCGTTGCATACTTTTGAAGATTACATGAAGAATTCGGTTATTGCAGTTGGTAAAAATATATCAAATGATGAAAAATCGGTTCAGCTAATTGTAGCTTCATTAACAGAATTGTTAAAGTTGGAGCGTAAAATTTTAGAGGATTCATCTAGTATTAATGATGAAGGGACTAACTCGATGATGAGTGATTTTATAGCAGAACAAGAAAAGACCATTTGGATGATGAAAGCATGGTTGTCTGAATAATTGGTTCGATTATAATAAGAATTTAATTAATGGAAGTCTAGAGTTAAAAACATATTAATAATGTTAATTATTTTTTAATTTTACAAAAAATAGCTCTTATTTTTTAGAATAAGTCTATTTTTGTATTTATGAAATTAATCGCTAGACTTTTATTTTTCTTATTTGTAACCTTTTTAATAACGCCTACAATAATAACGTTAATAGAAAAGCAATGCGATGTTTCTATGTTCTATAAATTCTCTGAAGAAGAACATTCGCATAGTAAAGAGGTAAAAGTTTTTGCTTATACAAATGTATTGTCTCAAGATTTTTTACTTTTAAAGACAACTAAGTCCAGTTTGATTCTTTCAGAAAATTTATCTAAACACGATAATGTTTCATCTAGAATTTTTTCACCTCCACCAGATTTTATATAATACATTCGATTTTTTAATTTCAAAATGGCTGCAAATAATTAATTATGCAGTTGTTTTTTATGTTTAATAATTTATAAAGTATTATGTCAAAAAAAATTAATCTTTTTGCCAACCTTAAGTCAGATTTCGCTTCAGGTTTGGTTGTTTTCTTAGTGGCGTTGCCATTATGTTTAGGAATTGCGATGGCTTCAGGAGCGCCTTTGTTTTCCGGAATTATTTCCGGAATTATTGGGGGTCTTGTGGTTGGGTATTTAAGTCAATCTCATATTAGTGTTTCAGGTCCTGCAGCTGGTTTAACTGCAATTATACTAACCGCTATTACTGATTTTGGGGCTTTTGATATTTTTTTAACTGCAGTTTTTATCGCAGGATTGATTCAATTAGCGCTTGGGTTTATAAAAGCGGGGAGTATCTCTAATTATTTTCCGACCAATGTTATTGAAGGAATGTTAGCGGGTATTGGGGTTATTATTATTTTAAAACAAATTCCTCATGCTTTTGGATATGACGCCGATTTTGAAGGAGATCAATCATTTATTCAAAATAATGGAGATAATTCTTTTTCTTCTCTATTCGAGGTTTTTAATCATATTCAATTGGGAGCAGTAGTTATTACTGTAGTTTCCTTGGTAATACTTATCTCATGGGATAAATTTTCTTTTTTGAAAAAATTGAAATTAATTCCAGGTGCTTTGATTGCTGTTACATCGGGTATTATTTTAAACGAAGTTTTTATAGCCACAGGAAGTAGTTTGGCCATTTCTGCTAATCATTTGGTTTCTTTACCCGTTCCAACATCTTTTGATGAATTTAAAGCTATTATAGTTACGCCTAATTTTGCTGGAATAACAAATCCTAAAGTTTGGGTTACAGGTTTAACTATTGCTATTGTTGCTTCTATTGAAACTTTGTTGTGTATTGAAGCAGCAGATAGAATGGATGTGCAAAAAAGATATACCAATACAAATGTTGAGTTAAAAGCACAAGGAATTGGTAATATGATAAGTTCGCTTTTAGGTGGTTTGCCTATGACATCAGTGGTTGTGCGTTCTTCGGCTAATAATAATGCTGGGGCTAAATCAAAAATGTCTACTATCATTCATGGAGTGTTATTACTATTAAGTGTATTAATAGTTCCAGTTCTATTGAATAAAATTCCACTTGCAACTTTAGCGACTATTTTAATATTAGTAGGGTATAAGTTAGCTAAACCTGCTACTATTAAACATTTTTGGGAAAAAGGAAAGTACCAATTTATTCCATTTATAGCGACACTTGTTGCAGTTGTAGCAACTGATTTGCTAAAAGGAGTAATGCTAGGAATGGTGATTAGTATAATTTTTATTTTAAGAGGGAATCTTAAAAGAGCTTATAGTTTTAAGAAAGAGGAATATGTAGATGGTGATGTTATTCATATTGATTTAGCTCAAGAGGTATCTTTTCTAAACAAAGCGGCTATTAAATCAACGTTAAACAATATTCCTGAAAATTCTAATGTAATAATTAATGCCTCTGATACTGTTTATATAGCTCATGATATTTTAGATTTAATTGAGGAGTTTAAGGAGATACGTGGTAAAGAAGAAAATATTAAGGTGAAGTTAAAAGGGTTTAAAGACGCTTATGATTTAGAGAACTCAACTAATGCGACAAATCATGTAACCTTAGAACACGAGTATGATGTGGCTAAACGTCAACTAATAAAAAAGCAAAGTATTCAAAATACTTTTCAAGAAGATTAATTAACTTAGTAGCGGTGTTTTTTAGTGTTTTAATAAAATAATAATATTATAATGAGTGATTTTTATAAAAAAATAATAGAGAATAATAAGGAATGGGTAGAGTCTAAATTATTAATAGATGAAAACTATTTTGCTGATTTAGCCAAAGGACAAAGTCCGCCACTATTATGGATAGGATGTTCAGACAGTAGGGTTCCTGCAAATGAGATTATAGGTGCTAAACCAGGAGAGGTATTTGTCCATCGTAATATTGCCAATATGGTCGTGCACTCGGATATGAATATGCTGAGTGTCTTGGATTATGCTGTAAACGTACTGAAAGTAAAACATGTAATAGTTTGTGGTCATTATGGTTGTGGTGGTATAAAAGCAGCAATGGGGAATCAATCTATAGGGTTAATTGATAACTGGATTAGACACATTAAAGATGTATATAGAATGCATAATGTGTACTTAGATTCAATCGAAGATGAAACGACTCGTTTTAATACATTTGTAGAGATAAATGTGAAAGAACAAGTATTTGACCTTTGCAAGACTTCAATCGTTCAAGGAGCTTGGAAAACAGGTCAAGATTTAACGATACATGGTTGGGTTTATGGATTGAATTCAGGTTATGTAACGGATTTAAAAGTAAATTTTAGTTCTAATGAAGGGCTAAGTGAAGTCTATAAATTAGATCTATAATATTAAAAAAATCGCCTTTTAAGGCGATTTTTTTTTATTCATTATCTAAGTTTTCGTTAAATGCGGAAGGAAGCATTTTAGGAATAAATTTTATTAAAATAGGGAGTAATAAACTTCCTCCAGGAAGTAAAAAAATAGTTAAGGATGGTATTGTTTTACAGATCTCTAATAACTGTTTTTTTACTTTTTTCTTTTCTTTTTCATCTAAATCTCTTGTGGTAGAAGTTGCTAAAAGAATCATTAATTCCTTGCTTCCTGTTATTTCCTTAAACAAACGATTTTTATTTCTTGTGATTAAGGTTTCCACATTTTTAGTGGTTTGATCGTAAAAATGTTTGACTGGGTTTGAGTAATTAAAAAAAGGGATTTCCTTTTTATACTGAGTAATAAAATCATTCGTTTCTTGGATGCTATTGGTTACAAAATCATCTGAGACTCCAATTTTTTCAGCCAATTTGTATAGAAAATAGGATTCTTCGTTTTCTAATTTTCCATCACTCCATAAGGACATTCCTGCCATGTCAATAATATAGTATTTCTCTAATTCGGAGCTAAAGTAGTTCAGGTTTAGTTCTTCTATATTTTGGATGTTACTATTTGAGAACTTACTGTAGCGTACTGAAGCCTCAAAAAGTTTGATTAATAAATCATCGTATTTAGATTTATTGGTTTTAGTTTTTAAGGATAACGAAATAACACTAACGATCGACTCTTCAATTTTTTTTAAATATTTTTCAGGCAATTCACCACGAGTAAGATATTCACGAAAAGCTAATACATCTATAAAAAGTAATGCATTGGTAACAATATGAGAAAAATTCTTGCTTACAATATCAATGTTAGTTTGAACTCGACTGTCAATGATTTTTTCTAAATTAAGAGAATCAGGGCTATTGGGGAGTACCTTTTTAAACAAGTTGAATCCTTGTGGATGCATTGCGTCATAAAAATCTAATGCTTTTTTTATAAAATGCCCGGGGTTTTCATCTTGATGATGCAATCTGTAAGTAGCATGTAAAATATTGAGTAACGCAACTTTTGGAATTTCATTTTGAACCCAACCCTTAGTGTCAATTGGCGTCTCTGTTTCAAAAGAAACAATATGGCCATATATAAATCCAGTCTTTCTTACTTTTAGATAAAACGCATCTATATCGTTCGTTAAAACGAATTTAGATTTTTTGTGTTTAAAAAAATATTTATCTATCCAACCTGGAGATGAAGCGTTAATCATGTTTTCTTTATCGAGCTACAAAGCTAGCTTTTTTTATGTTTTGTTTAAGTAAATAATTTGATATTCAAAATTATAATACTTCTATCTGTTGCTTTGTCTTGATAGAACTAGATATAGGGGCTCCCGCAATCAATATTTTAAGTAAATACCAATATTTGGGTTTAAATAATGTGCTAAAAGAATAGTTTATTCTTAAATAGTTCAAAACTAATAGGTAACTCAAATAACCATAATGTTTACGAATAATATAAAGTAAAGAGATCTTAAGTTCTGTTTTGATATAAATACTTGAAGGTGTACTGGCTCCGTGAAAATGTATAAATTCAGCTTGGGGAACCAAATAGGCAAATTTGTGTTTTTTGGCTAGTCGAAGACATAAATCTGTTTCTTCATAATAGAGAAATATGGTAGTGTCAAAGCCTCCAACTTCATAAAAATCAGTGGCTCTTACAAACATAAAACTTCCAGGAATAAAGTTTACTTGTGTCGGTTGAGTATATAATTGTTTTCGTTTAGGATATTTTTTTGAATTAACGCGTTCTAAAAAATTTCGCCCCAAGATTTCTCTAGTTGGAGAAGCAAAATGATCTAATGAAATCATAAATTCTCCCTTTTGATTATAAGCTTGAGCACCTGCAATTCCTATGGATGGATTATTGTGTAAAGTATTTTTTAAAATAGATAGGCAATCGTTTTTAAGTAAAGTATCATTGTTTATAAAAGCAATAAATGTAGCGTTTACAAACGGAAGTCCAAACATATTTCCTCCGCCAAAGCCAGTGTTTATCGAGCTTCTTAGGAGTTTTAAGTTAGGGAAATCTAAGTTATCACAAAAAGTCTTTAGTTGAAGGTAATCTTCTTTTTCAGAACAATTATCGGTTATGATGATTTGATATGAAAGTTTATTTGAAGTGTTTTGAATAATAGAACGAATGCAATTTATGCTGTGCTCACTTGAATTGTAGTTGATCAGAACTACGGCTATATCAAATATCATAAGTATTGGTTGATTCCTTTTTCTATATAGGTAAGTTTCTTTTCAGTGGTAACTCTCTCAATTTCGTTATTGATTTCAACGTTGTTTTTAGATTGTTCTTTGTGGAAAATATGGTATACAATTGCTGAATATTTTAATCGTAACCCTTTGATATTGATATTGTGTAATCTTTGAATCATTTCTGAATCATCTATACCCCAACCTACTAAATTTTCATTAAATCCATTTATTTTAATGAAATCCTCTC
This sequence comes from Flavobacterium ovatum, assembly GCF_040703125.1. Lineage (NCBI taxonomy): Bacteria > Pseudomonadati > Bacteroidota > Flavobacteriia > Flavobacteriales > Flavobacteriaceae > Flavobacterium > Flavobacterium ovatum. The sequence goes on along the minus strand of NZ_CP160035.1, from coordinate 4,207,578 downwards.
TCCAAAAAGACATGTTACAACCTCTTAATTTTTTAGAACGCTGATCAATATTTTTTGAAAATTTCATTAAATAAGGAATCCGAATCGTTCTGCCTCTCTTTTTTATTCCTTTTGAAAACAAATTAAAGTGAATGATTTTTTCTGAAAGAACTTTTGATAATATGCTTTCTTGAATATTTACGCGAGAACCAAATAGATAATGGTTTTTTTCAGCAAAAGTAAGATGGTCTTTGATGAAGTTTTTATTCATGATAATATCTCCATCCACTTCTATTATATAATCATAATTTGCCATTGCGATGGCTTTATTCATTATTTTTGGCTTTCGGTTTTTGTTATCTTCATGCCAAACATGCAGTAATGGAATAGGAAAATTAGCTTGAAATTTTTCGATTAATTTTTTTGTATCCTCATTTGACCCATCATCAGCAATAATTACTTCATTTGGCAATATGGTTTGGTTTAATAAACTCAATAGCAATAACTCTAAGGCTTCTGGCCAATTGTATGTAGGAGTAACTAAAGTGCATTTAGGATAAGGCATGTAACTGAAAATTTTCAGTAAAAATACATTAAAAATTTAAAAAGCCTAAAACAAAAAAAATAGATTTGTTTCCTTTCAAAACTTATTTCAATAACGAAGCATTATTTGTCTGTTTAATCTTGTTTTTCTATAGAAAAGCGAAGGTTTTAGCGTAAAAAAAATATTGTTTTATAATCGATGAAGTTTCATTTTTAAATCCCCGGAGTTTATTCACATACTATTAACAAGGATTTTATTTTATTTAGTTTTAAAAGTAATTTAATTTTATCTTTGCAAAAAGAAATCTTAACCTAAACGTATAGGTAAGTGTTCAATTTAATGACATTCGATGAAAAACTTCAGACGCTTTTTTAAATACATAATACCTCACAAAAGAAACTTTATTATTAGTATCATTTTTAATGTTTTATATGCGTTATTTTCTGCTGTTTCAATGCTTTCCCTTTTTCCGTTGATGAAGGTATTGTTTTCTGATGGTGAAAAAGTAAAGATTAAGCCAGTTTATGAGGGGTTTAAAAGTATTGATAAACGTTATTTGGAAGAGTCATTGAACTATTTTATTACTCATAATACGGAAACTAAAGGGGCTTTGAGTACTTTAGTTTGGATGGTAGTTTTTGTATTGACCACTTTTTTATTAAAAAACCTGTTCAATTTTATTTCGATTGTTTACATGACTTATTTGAACAACGGAATTTTGAAAGATTTAAGAAATGATGTTTATCAAAAAGTAATTAGTTTACCCGTTTCTTTTTTCTCAAATGAAAGAAAGGGAGATTTGATATCCAGAATGACAGCTGATATTAATACCATTAAAGCTTCTTTTATGAGCGTTTTAATGATGGTGAGTGAGCCATTGACAATCGTATTTACTCTAGCATCAATGCTTTTTATAAGTTGGAAACTCACCATATTTGTTTTTCTATTCTTGCCTATTTCGGGGTTTTTAATATCCAAATTAAGCAAATCTGTAAAAAGCCAATCTGGTGATATTTTTTCACTTGAAGGTCATTTACTATCAGATATTGAAGAAACTTTAGGAGGTATTAAAGTGATTAAAAACTTTACTTCGGAGAATTTTTTCAAAAAACGCTACTATAACTCTACCGAAGTCATTAATAATTTGAATAATAAAATGGGAGCTCGTATGAGTTTGGCAGGTCCTATGAGTGAATTTCTAGGGATTTTTGTTATTTCTATTTTATTAGTTTATGGAGGGTCCTTAGTATTAATCGATCATTCTATGAGTGGTAGTGCTTTTATTGCTTACATGGGATTAGCGTACCAAATTTTGACTCCAGCCAAGTCAATTACCAAAGCAAATCAAGCTTTGATGGGAGGAAATGCAGCTTATGAGCGAGTTGCTTTCATTTTGGATGCTACTAACCCATTACAAGATAATCCAGGTGCTAAAGTAATAACAGAATTTAATTCTGAAATTAAATTTACCAATGTCTCATTTAAATATGATTCTGAATATGTTTTGAGAGATTTTAATCTAACAGTTCCAAAAGGAAAAAGAGTGGCATTAGTGGGTGAATCAGGTAGTGGTAAATCTACTTTGGCAAACTTAGTGACTCGTTTGTATGATGTAACCGAGGGAAGCATCACTTTTGATGGTGTCAATGTAAAAGATGTGACAGCAAATTCTTTGAGAAAACAAATGGGAATCGTTGCTCAGGATTCGATATTATTTAATGACACTATTGCTAATAATATTTCGTTAAGTATTGATGATCCTAAATTAGATGCTATTATCAGCGCGGCAAAAGTCGCCAATGCACATAATTTTATATCTGAATTTCCAGATCAATACAATAGTCCAGTAGGAGATGGAGGTGGTATGTTATCTGGTGGACAGCGCCAGCGTGTGGCCATTGCTAGAGCGGTAATGAAAAACCCACCCATTATGATTTTAGATGAAGCAACTTCGGCATTGGATACTGAATCTGAAAAGTTAGTACAAGTTGGTCTGGAGAATATGATGGAAAATAGAACATCTATTGTTATTGCACACCGTTTGTCTACTGTGCAAAGTGCCGATTTGATTATTGTAATGAGTAAAGGTAGAATTGTCGAGCAAGGTACTCATGAACAGTTATTGAGGATGAATGGCAATTACGCTAATTTAGTGAGTTTGCAATCCTTAGAGGTGAATTAGATTTATTACTGCAAAATTATTTTACACATGAAAATTATTCTGGACTCTCAAGCTTTCAATATGCAAACTTACGGGGGAATCACGAGGTATTATACGGAAGTCTTTAGTCAGCTTAAGAAAAATAATGAACTATCTATAACGCTACCTATCCACGAATCCAAAAATGCTTATGTAATTGATAGTGGCTTATTAGAAATAGAAAATAAGGAAAGGCTAGTTTCTTTTTTATTAAAATCTATGAATTCGATTGGGATTAGTACCCGTTCGTTAAAAAGAAAAATTGAACAAAAAAAGTTGAAGAATCCTTTAGAGAATTCCAATTTTGACTTATTTATTCCAACCTATTATAATCCCTACTTTTTAGAGTATATAGGTGATACTCCTTTTGTTTTGACGGTTTATGATATGATTCACGAATTGTTTCCTCAGTATTTTATTGGCGAGCCTTTGAATGTTGTTATAAATAAAAAATTACTATTAGAAAAAGCTACTAAAATTATTGCAGTATCGAATAATACTAAAAAAGATATTTTAGCGATATATCCAGAAATAGACGCATCAAAAATTGAAGTTATTTATCATGGTAGCTCTATTAAAGTTAATGAAAATTTAAAAGTAATCTTGCCAAGTAATTATGTTTTATTTGTTGGCTCAAGAGATTATTACAAAAATTTTTATTTTTTGGTGGAGTCAATCTTAGATTTATTAAAAGAGGATTCTACATTGAAAATCATTTGTGCAGGTGGAGGTAAGTTTAATGAAGAAGAGGTTGAATTTATAAAAAAGTTAGGACTTCAGGAACAAGTAGAGCAACGATATTTTGAAGAAGAACAACTGGGTTTGTTTTATAAAAATGCCAAGTGTTTTGTTTTTCCATCAATGTATGAAGGTTTTGGCATTCCTGTTTTAGAATCGATGGCTTGTGGTTGCCCAATAGTTTTATCCAATGTTAGTTCTTTACCTGAAGTTGCAGGTGAAGCAGGAATTTATTTTGATCTATCTAGCAAAGAAGATTTAAAAGAAAAGATAGCTTTAGTTCTAAAGGATTCAAATTTTAGAAATGAATATATTTTAAAAGGCTTGGAACGCGTAAAACTATTTACGTGGGAAAAAGCAGCTTCACAATGTTTGGAATTATATAATAAAGCTATAAAAAATGACTAAAGATGTTTTGGAATCAGATAAAAATGCTGTTAAGCTTACTATTATTACTATTAACTATAATAATAATGAAGGATTAATAAAAACTATTGAAAGCATTATTAATCAAACTTGGACCGATTTTGAATTTATTATAATCGATGGAGGGAGCACAGACGACAGTCTATCAACGCTCAATAAATATGATAAATACATTAATTACTGGGTTTCGGAAAAAGATAAAGGGATTTACGATGCCATGAATAAAGCAATTCAGATTGCAAAAGGGAAGTATCTCAATTTTATGAATAGTGGAGACTTTTTTTATACCAATACAATTCTAGAAGAAATTAAGAGTAATTTTAGTAATAATGTAGGTGTTTTGTATGGCGATGCAATGTTTTTCTGTGATGAGTGGGATGATAAACTAATTAAAATGCCATCAACTTTGACATTCACTCATTTTCTAACTGACGGTCTTTGTCATCAAGCAAGTTTTATCAAACGGGACTTGTTTTTCAAACACTTTTTTTATAGTCTTGAATACAAAATTGTTTCCGATTGGGGATTTTTTGTTTATGTATTATGTAAAAAAAACGAATCTTATCAACATTTAGAAAAGATAATTTGTTATTATGATTATTCTGGAATTTCTTCAGTTCCTGAAAATATTCCTCCTGGACTTTTAGAGCGTAAGGTTTTTTTAAAAAAGCATTTCCCTTTATTTTATGATGATTTTACGTGTGATGTTAATAGAACCTTTGATCGAAGAATGCAGAAAGTAATTAAAATAAAAGACAGTAGATTTTTGTGGAAAATATTAAAATATTGGACTTCTATATTTCTATTTGTTCTTCCCAAACAAAAAGAAAATGACTGGTCTTAACCTGTTTTTTTTAATTGGAATAAAGTACTTATGCACGAAGCCCTTTTAATTAAAGCATTGATAAATAATTATTTTAAGACTAAAACACAATAGAAGCATAGAAATAGATGTTAATTTTTATTTTAGGATAACTACAAGGCGAAATATACTCTATTTAAAATATAAATGACAGTTCTAAGAGAAAAACCTTTTTTGGTTTAATTTTTCAAGTTGTATCAAATTTAATTTTAGTAAATAAAAACAAAAAGTCAAGATAAAACCTTGTTAATAATTAATTAAGTTTGCACAAAATATGTTGATGCTGAAATAGCTAAAATTTTTTTGGTAACAATTTCAAATGTTTTAAATTTAGAATGCGTCATTTGCTTTATTATATTTACACACACACACACAAAAAATTATTATGCTAAATTTACTTTTTTTTTACCCTGAAAACCCTTTATTAAAAACTCAAGGTAATAATGCACGTGCAATGGCATTGTTGAATTATTTTAAAAGCAGATCGTTTGTTGTTGATTTTGTAGGTATAGCTTCTGAATGCTTTTTGGATGATGATATTGAAAAAATGAAATCTCAGCGACTTATTAGGAAAGGGTTTTTACTATACGAGGAAAAAAGAAAGAAAAATAGATTTAGAAAATATTTTGATTACTTTTTACCTAAAAAAAATATAATAAAGGTTAAGGATTTTGATAGGACTAAGTCTGGTTATAAAAAACAATTTAATCAAATTTTAGAGCAGAATCAGTATGACTATGTTGTTGTTTCCTACTTGTTATGGACGGAAATTATAAATGATAATCCTAATCTAGTAAATACTGTGAAAATAGTAGATACGCACGATTTTTTAACTGCTCATTTTGCTCATTTTAAAAAACTTAGTTTTTTCGAAATTGGGGAATATTTCGAAACAGAAATGCAATTAGCAAATCAATACGATAAAATAATTGTAATTTCAAATGAAGAAAAATATATTTTCGAACAATTTTTAGGAAAACCCGTTCACATGATTACTCACTCAGTAGATAAAAAAGAATTATCGGAGCATAAAACTTATGATTTGATTTACGTAGCGAGTGACAATGGACATAATGTTAAATCGTGTAGATGGTTTTTTGAAAAAGTTTACCCTCTTTTAGATAAAAATATTACAATTCTTGTTGTAGGTAAAATTACAAACTTTGCTCCTGACAAGGAAAATGTTACTAAAATTAGTTTTATTGATAATTTAGATGAAGTCTATTGTCATAGTCGCGTTGGTTTATGTCCAATGCTGTCCGGAACAGGATTGAAGATTAAAGTTATTGAGGCATTATCATTTGGACTTCCCGTGATTTGTAATACAAGAGGGGTAGATGGATTACTTAATAAGTCAAATAATGGGTGTTTAGTAACTGACGATGAAACTCATTTTGCTAAACAAATTGAATTATTATTAAGTGATTCACAGTATTATCAAAAAGTATCAACTGAGGCTAAAATATATTTTGACGCACACCATAACGTTAGTTCAGTTTATGATAATTTTGATAAATTATTTAATTTTTAAACCGTCTTTTTTATTCAATATTTATAGGTGCTATTTTGCATTTTGTCGATAAAGTTTATTCAAATAAATAAAAAGTTTTAAATCAATGTCAAAGAAAATTTCGGTAATTACTATAAACTATAATAACAAACGGGGATTAGAGCAAACTATTAAGTCTGTTGTAAATCAAACTCTGGTCGATTTTGAATATATTATCATAGACGGAGGAAGTACTGATGGAAGTGAAGAATTGATAGCATCGTACGCCGACAAAATAGACTACTGGATAAGCGAGCCTGATACTGGAGTTTATAACGCCATGAATAAAGGTATCAAAGCTGCAAAAGGAGATTTTGTCATTTTTATGAACAGTGGTGATAGTTTTTATGAAAACACTGTTTTAGCGAATGTCAATCCATTGCTCGTTGATGAGTTCGATATTTATTATGGAGATAACTTTAAGGTAAAACCAAATTCTAGAAGGAAGAAGACCTATCCAGAAGTATTATCTTTTACGTTTTTTTATTCTAGTTGCATCAATCATCAGGCTAGTTTTATTAGAAGGCAACTGTTTTTTGATTATTTTATGTACAACGAAAATTTAAAAATCGTTGCCGATTGGGAGTTTTTTATATATACTATTTGTGTAGAGAATAGACCTTATAAGTATTTGAATATGACCATTAGTAATTATGATTTTACTGGTATGTCATCAGTCAAAGAGTATCAGTCAATTTTAGATTTAGAAAAGCAAGTTGTGCTTAATAAGTATTTTCCTTTGTTTTTGGACGGGTTTAAAACAGTAAATGATTTTAAGTCCAAAAGGATTCAACAAATTTTATATATTAAAACATTTAAGAGGCCTTGGAAATGGTTCAAAGGAATTATTAATTTTTTAGAACTTTTTACAAGTAAGTAGATTTAAGTTGTTGAGGATTAAAAGAGTAAAAAGTACGTGGATTGTTTTTTTTTAATTTATTTCATAGATTTTGACCATCTTTTTTGAAAAGTATAATTATCCATAAGCATTGATGAAAAAATATAGTAAATTTACCGTGAATACTGTTTTTCAAAATAAATAAATAATGAAGAAGATTCATGTAGGTTTTCTCTTGTCATACGATTACGAAAAGTTAAAACTTTCTATCCCTCCAGTATATAAGGATTCGGATAGGATTTTTATCGCAATAGACAATGAGCTACGTACATGGACAGGACAAAAATTTGTCATAGAAGACGTGTTTTATGAGTGGCTAAAAAAAATAGATGTTGATAATAAGATAGAAATTTATGAAGATGATTTTTATATTCCTACACTTTCTGCTATTGATAATGATACCCGAGAACGTCATTTACTTTCTCTTAAAATGGGGATTGGTAATTGGTTAATACAAATTGATGCAGATGAGTATTTTGTTAATTTCAAAAGATTTGTAACAAGGCTTCATAAATACGATCATTATTTAGATAATCCTGAAAAGAATAAAATTCAAATTGCCGCTTTTTGGATTATTATTTATAAATATACAGAAAATGGTATTTTGTATGTAGATAAACCAATGAAAGCAATTTTTGCTACCAATTATCCAAATTATAAATGCGCTCGAAGAACAGATGAGAGGGTGATTTATTTAGATAATATTGTTTTGCATGAGTCATTATCAAGATCAAAAGAAGAATTAACACAAAAAATAAGTAACTGGGGACATAATAATGAGGTGAACGAAGGATTCATGAGGAAATGGATTAACGTTAATGAAAACAACTACAAAGAGTTCTCAGACTTGTATTACATTGAACCTAAAAGATGGAAGAAATTGAATTATTTTCCAACAAAAAACATTGGAGAAATTCGGAAGTTTATCAAACAGAATAGAACCATGAAATTAGGCAGAAACTATATTCGATTAAAAAATTTCGGACAATGGTTTAAGTATTTAATTAAGAAGTAAAGTTTTCTATTCTAATTTTCTATACATCATCCATAATTGTAGATAGCGTTTAAATACAGCAAATGAATGGATGTATGCCAGGATAAAGCCTTCTTTACCATCTAATATACCCAATCGGTAGAAGAATTGCCAATGAAAGTGAAATAATGGTCTAATGAATAAATGATAAAAGTTAGGCTTTTGGTTTTTAGTATAGAGACTTTTAGCTTCTAATTGACTAAGTCGATTTAATTTTTGGTTATAATTATCAAAACTCTTATAGCTATGATGATTAACTATTTTTTTGAGTTGCCCAACTGATCCAGTTGATACCACAATACTTTTGGGAACTAAATCACCAATATAGCTACAGTTTTTTTTGTTGAATAATCGGATAACTTTGTCAGATTGCCAACCTCCGTATTTTATGTCTTTTCCTTGGAAAATAAAGTTTCTTTTTACTTTATAAGCAGCATGCTCAATAGGATTAGAAACGGTCTTTATGATTTCTTCTTCAAGTTCAGTAGTGATAATTTCATCTAAATCAAAAAAGATAATCCAATCATTTTGGGCTTGTTTGATAGCAAAGTTTTTCTGGTTAGTGAAATCATCAAATTCACGTTGAATCACTTTAACACCTAGTTCTTTTGCAGTACTTACTGTAGCATCAGTGCTAAATGAATCAATAAAAAGAATTTCATCAGCAAAAGCTAAGCTTTCGACATATCTTTTTACATATGCTTCTTCATTTAAGGTGATCGCTAAAGCAGTTATTTTTGGTCTCAAATTATTTTAATTTCTATTTGTTAGAATATCGTTGACAAATGTAATAATTTTACGCTGATGTTTTTTATTTAATATTTGACTATGGCTAGATTACCGATTTTAATGTACCACAATATCAGTAAAAGTGATGATTTATCCATAGGACTGACTATTTCTGAATCAAAATTAGAAGATCAATTTCGTTATTTAGCGAAGGAAGGTTTTACCTCCTTTAACTTGTCAGAACTTGAAAGTTTAAAAGAGATTCCTTCCAAGAGTATTGTGATTACTTTTGATGATGTAACCGTGAATCAATTGGAATATGCCGTTCCTCTCTTGAAAAAATACAACCTCAAAGCTACCTTTTTTATTCCTTTTCAATATGTAGGTCAAACCGATGAATGGAATAAGGGGAGCGAATCTATTATGACCTTTGAAATGCTTCAAAGTTTAGACTCATTAATAGAATTAGGTTTACATTCTTATTCTCACCGAAAATATGCGACTTTATCAGATGAGGAAATTAATTTAGATTTTGATAAATGTTATAAAAGCATTCGTGAAAACAACTTGAAGGTTTATCCCGCAATAGCTTACCCTTACGGGAATTTCCCCAAAAAAAAACCAAGGAAGACTCATTTTCAGACGTTGTTAAAAGAGAACAAAGTAAAAATGGGATTGCGAATAGGGAATAAGATTAATCGTTTTCCGTTTAAAAATAGTTACGAAATTACCCGTATTGATATTAGAGGTGAAGATAACCTACTGCGATTTAAATTAAAATTACGCTTTGGTAAATTAAAATTGTTTTAGAAAAAGACCAGGAAATTAATGTAGTCAGAGGTTCTACAGTTAAGAGAGAAGGTTTCAAATTATATTTCTAAGAAGGCTCAAAGGCTTAAATTTTGGCTAAACCCTTGTGAGTTTGCGACAATTATTAATTTATTGAGGTTCTCTTTATAATTTTAATACTGCATACCATGTTGGAGCCAATTCCTGTTTTATCTCCAGGAAATCAGAAATCAAAAATCAAAAATCTTTTAATTATTTCAAGTCTTTTTCTAATAAAATCATTTTTACATATCTCGAAAAAACACCGTAGGAATCAATGCTGGCAACTGCAAGTCCTGGGATACCATCCAGAAATCCTCTTCGGATAATATAAGTATGAAAAAATCGGTAAGCGGGTTTGAAAATTAAATGAAAATAAGTTGCTTTTTTGTTTTTTTCTCTAGCCATTTTTGCTTGAAACCAAGCGTAGGAGTCCTTTTTTTGGATGTATTGAAATAAGCCTTTATAAGTGTAATGAAGCATGTGGTTTTTTAATATACCAACCTTTCCCTTATGGATTAATTTTTCATGAACTAATCCTTCAAAAAAGAGTGTTTCGTTTTTGGCTAATCGTAAAACTTTGTTTTCGGTATGGTATAAAAATCGATTCATGTAAAAATGAGGAAAACGAATCTTATAAGCATCGTATTTTGGTTGGTTAATTGTGCTAATTATTTCCAATTTTAATTTTTGGGTCACACGTTCATCTGCATCCAGAAATAGAATCCAGTCACCTGTAGCTTTTTTTATAGCTTCATTTTTTTGGGAAGAAAAATTATCAAATTTTCGTTGAATAATTTCACAATCAAATTTTTTAGCGTTAACGACTGTGTTGTCAGTACTAAAAGAATCAATTATAATTATCTGATTTGCAAAATTAATGGATTGCAGGCAATCAGTAATATAACTTTCTTCGTTGTAGGTGGGGATTATTACGGTAAGCGTTTTCATGAAAAGGATATATAGATTTCAAATTTAAAAAAAAAAATTATATTTGTAATGCAATGAGAAAAGATATATCCATAATAATTAGCACCTATAATTCTCCCGAATGGCTTAAAAAAGTACTTTGGGGGTATAACACACAGACCTATCGCAATTTTGAAATCATAATTGCAGATGATGGATCCAATCAAGAGACTTTTGATTTGATAGAAGAAATGAAAAAGGAGGTTTTTTTTCCTATTGTTCATGTGTGGCATGAAGACATGGGTTTTCAAAAAACTATAATTTTAAATAAAGCCATATTGGCTGTAGCAACAGATTATATTTTGATGACAGATGGAGATTGTATTCCAAGAGAAGATTTTGTAGAACAGCATATTAAAAGTAGGGAAGAAGGTTACTTTATTTCTGGGGGGTACTTTAAATTACCTATGGATATATCCCAAAAAATAGATCAGCTAACTATTTATTCCGGAAAATGTTTTGATTTAAAATGGTTAAGAAACCATGGAATGAAATCATCTTTTAAAAACAGTAAGCTGTCGTCTAAGGGGTTGATTAGTTGGTTATTGAATACTATAACGCCAACTACACCAAGCTGGAACGGTCATAATGCTTCGGGATGGAAAAAAGATTTTCTGGCCATCAATGGTTTCGACGAAAGGATGCAGTACGGCGGTGAAGATAGAGAGTTTGGAGAACGTCTGGTAAATTATGGTGTAAAACCAAAACAAATTAGATATTCAACCGTTTGTGTTCATCTGGATCATGCGCGTGGTTATGTGAAACCTGAAATGGTTCTTAAAAACACTCAAATTAGAAAAGAGACTAAAAATCAAAAGAAAATCTGGACTGCTTCAGGAATTAAAAAAATACTATAAATTATATTTAAGGAATTTATCTAGTTCTGGAATAATCATTTCGGGTGTTAGTTTTAGGTATAGTTCTGTTGGGTTTTTCTCTATCTCTTTGCATTTTTCATAGGATAAATCAGAAATTGCATTGGGTAGTAAATCTAATAAATGGACTGAAGAATGAAATTTGCCATCCTCAAAACTTGCCCAATGGTCTTTGTTGACATAGGGTGAAAAAATAGTAAAGGTCGGCTTGTTCAATGCTTTGGCAATATGGACCGTTCCACCTTCGTTCGAAACTAAAAGTGCACATTGATTCATTAGTTTGACAAAATCCCTTATGCTAGGAGCATAAATATCTAAAATAATGTTTTCTTTATTTTGGCAAAGATTGTATATTTTTTCAGCTTCTGCTTTTTGGTGTGGTGCATAATTGAACAGAATGTAAACATCATATTTATTAGAAATAAAATCTACAATTTCTGCAACATACTCATAAGGCATTGACTTTTGTGGAGTACTTCCTAAAACGCCAAGGATAATTACTTTTTTATTAGCATAGTGCCCTAAGAGATTTTCGTTTTTTTCTTCATCGGTCAAAAATATTTTTGGCTCGTAGTCTATAGGAGAGAATTTTTCAGCTTGTTCTAACAAATGAATGCGGTCTTCGATGGCTTTTCCACATATTTTGGTTTTCTCTTTGGAAATCGTCACAGGGTGGGTGTAAAAGCCTAGTTGCCCTATTTTTTTACGGCTTTTGTGACCAATGGTTTGTTTTGCTCCTGAGAATTTGCAAATCAATCTGCTTTGCGTTTTGGAATAAGGATCAAAGATGATGTCGTACTGCTCCTTTTTAACTTTTCGAATAAGTTTTAATAAAACAACCAAACTTTTAAGCTCTTTATCATTGATGGTAATGATTTTGTCTATATTTGGGTTGTTTAATATTACACCATGTGTAAAGTCATAAGCCATAAAATGAATGATGGAATCAGGATGCTTTGCTTTGTAATTATTAGCAATTACGGAACTGATTAAAACATCACCAATTCGTTTATTCTGTATGATTAAAACTTTCTTCATAAAACTATTTCTTGCTGCAAAGTACTATTTTTTATACTTTTAAACCAAAAATAATATATTATATCGTGCAAATCACCGCTCATCCGCTTTACAAAGAAAAAGAAATGCTTATCTCTCAGTTGGTTGATTATTTTTTCAGCAGTGGTGATATGATTGTTGAAGGTTCTCGAAATACGATTAAATCAAATGATTTAGATGGTGAAGTAGTTAATATCAAGTTTTTTCAAAAACCAGGACTTTTTAAATCCATAATTTATTCTTTTTTTAGAAGTACCAAAGCCAAGCGTTCTTATGACTACGCCAATTATTTATTGGAGCATGACATACCAACACCTTTGCCTGTTGCATATATAGAAAATTACAATAGTTTGGGGTTGCTTCAGGATAGTTTTTATATCTGCCAGCAAATTGATTATGATTTCACCATTCGAGAATTAATCCATAATCCGTTGTTTCCTGAGCGTAATAATATACTGGAACAGTTTGCTGCTTTTACTTATAAAATGCACGAATCCAAAGTTAATTTTCTAGACCATTCTCCTGGAAATACGTTGATTGTGAAAAAAGGTGAAGGTGATTATGATTTTTATCTAATAGATTTAAATCGAATGAAATTTGAAAGGATGTCTATCGAAAAAAGGATGGACAATTTCAAGAAAATGTGGTTATCTAAAACAATGGTAAAAGTAATCGCAAAAGCTTACTCCAAATTAAGCGGACATCCAGAAGCGCAATTGCATCAAATTTTACTCGATAAAACAAAAGCTTTCAAAGGTAAAATTACCAGAAAAAAATACCTAAAAAGAAAAGCAGGATTGATGAAATAAAAAAAGTCCCCAATTCAAAAATAATTTCGAATTGGGGACTTTTGAATTTTATAGTAAGGGATTATACCGCTACGTCATATTCTCTTAACGCATTGTTCAATGACGTTTTCAAGTCAGTAGATGGTTTACGAGTCCCAATGATCAATGCACAAGGCACTTGGAATTCACCAGCTGCGAATTTTTTAGTATAACTTCCAGGAATAACAACTGAACGAGCAGGAACGTAACCTTTCATTTCAATTGGAGTTTCTCCTGTAACATCAATAATTTTAGTTGAGGCAGTCAAACATACATTAGCACCAAGAACTGCTTCTTTACCTACGTGAACACCTTCTACAACAATACAACGAGAACCAATAAAAGCACCGTCTTCAATAATAACTGGAGCCGCTTGTAGTGGTTCCAAAACACCACCAATTCCAACACCACCACTCAAGTGAACATCTTTACCAATTTGAGCACAACTACCAACAGTTGCCCAAGTATCTACCATTGTTCCAGCGTCTACATAAGCACCAATGTTTACGTAACTAGGCATCATGATTACACCACTAGAAATATAAGAACCGTAACGAGCAGAAGCTCCAGGAACCACACGAACACCTTTGGCAGCATAGTCTTTCTTCAATTCCATTTTGTCATGGTATTCAAAAATTCCCGCTTCCCAAGTTTCCATTTTTTGAATAGGGAAATACATAACTACTGCTTTCTTTACCCATTCGTTTACTTGCCAACCCTCACCTTTTGGTTCAGCAACACGTAGTTTTCCAGAATCCAATAATTCGATAACTTCTCTTATCGCGTCAGTTGTTGGTTTCTCTTGTAACAAAGCTCTGTTTTCCCAAGCTTGTTCTATAATTGTCTGTAATGCACTCATGTTTTTAAAATTTTTGGCACAAATATACCATTTTTAACCAATAGCAAAAAAGATATGAATGCTGAAAATGTTATATATTTGTATATTAATATATCTGTGCTATGGAAACTATTAGACTAGAATTTAATTCGAATATAAAAAGCAAAATCTTAGAATTATTGAGTTCATTTTCTTCGGATGAGCTGAAAATAGTTACTGAAGGTTCTACTTTTGAAGCCGAAAAAAGGATGTTACAGGCTAGAATTGATAAAGTTAAAAACGGGACTGCGAAATATTCTACTTTTGATGAGTTGGATGTTTTATTAGAAGATGCTATTTCAAAATATGAGGATTAAATTAACTGTTGATTTTAATTACGATTTAAAGGACATAGTTAGTTTTATTGGTTGACCAAGTGCGTTATATTTATAAAGATAAACCAAAAGCAGCGTTAAAATTCAGAAAAGATTTACTGAGAAACATCAAAAAAGATTTAAAAACTCCATTTCACTTTAAAAACTCGAACTACATTAAAAAGGAAAATAGTAGAGACTATGTTTTTAAAGGTTATGTGTCTATTTACGAAGTAGATATAGAAAAATAAATAGTTACCGTGTTCGGTTTTATAAAATACAAAGACTCCATATAAATGCCAAGAATCCTCTCCATAGACTACGGTCAAAAACGTACCGGAATTGCCGTTACTGACGAAATGCAAATTATAGCTTCGGGCTTAACTACTATTCCGAGTGCTACTGCCATTGCTTTTTTGAAAGATTATTTTACTAAAGAAAAAGTCGAATTGGTCCTTATAGGCGAACCCAAACAAATGGATGGAACACCCTCTGAAAGTGCTTCTATTATCAAAGGATTTGTGACTCATTTTACCAATCATTTTCCGGATATGAAAGTGGTTAGAGTAGATGAGCGATTTACATCCAAAATGGCGTTTCAAACCATGATTGATAGCGGGTTGAAGAAAAAACAGCGTCAAAATAAAGCTTTAATAGATGAAATTTCAGCAACGATTATGCTGCAAGATTATTTATCGCGAAAAATGTTTTAATAATTCTTTGTTAAAACGAGATATTGCAGTGATAAATGTAACTATTTAGCCTTGAATAGGGGTTTTAATTATAACAATATAAAGTATCTTTGCGTTTTATAAAAAAATATTATGCCTGATACAACCATACGTTCGAGTAGTGATGTAGTTCTAATTGGAGCTGGAATTATGAGTGCCACACTTGGCTTAATTCTAAAAGAATTACAACCAGATTTAACTATTGATATTTACGAAAGATTAGATAAAGCAGCTGCCGAGAGTTCTGATGCATGGAATAATGCTGGTACTGGGCATTCTGCTTTTTGTGAATTGAATTATACTCCAGAAGGACAAGATGGAAGCATCGATCCTAAAAAAGCCATCAGTATTGCAGAATCTTTTGAAGTTTCTCGTCAATTTTGGTCTTATTTGGTACAACAAGAAAAAGTGTCTGCTCCTGAGAATTTTATCAAAAGAATTCCACATATCAGTTTTGTTTGGGGGGATAAGAACGTAGAATACCTAAGAAAACGCTACAAAGCATTACAAGCAAATCCTCTTTTTAAGGAGATGTTATATACCACAGATTTTTCGGAATTAAAAAAGTGGATGCCTCTAGTAATGGAAGGTAGAAAAGAATCAGAGAAAGTAGCAGGAACAACTATGGCTATTGGAACTGATGTGAATTTCGGGGAGTTGACCCGAAATATGTTTGATTATTTAGCTAAAATGGAGGGTGTTAATATGCACTTTAATCATGAAGTTAGAAAATTAAAACAGCGTGATGACAAATCATGGAGAATAAAAATAACTGATTTAAGTACTGGTCAAAAGAGAAAAGCGTATACCAAATTTGTATTTATTGGTGCGGGTGGTGGTTCTTTACCATTATTAGAAAAAGCAAATATTCCAGAAGGTAAAGGTTTTGGAGGTTTTCCAGTAAGTGGACAATGGTTGAAATGTACCAATCCAGAAATTATCGCGCAACATGAGTCTAAAGTTTACGGTAAAGCGAGCGTTGGGGCACCACCAATGTCAGTTCCACATATTGATTCTAGAATGATTAATGGACAGAAGCAATTATTGTTTGGACCTTTTGCAGGGTTTTCTACTCGTTTCTTGAAAAACGGTAATTATTCAGATTTGCCTAAATCTATTCAGTTAGATAATATAGTTCCAATGATGATTGCAGGAGCGAAAAACATTCCATTGACTAAATATTTGATTGAACAAGTAAGACAATCACCCGAAGATAGGATTAATGCTTTAAGAGAGTATGTTCCTGGTGCTAAGTCTAAGGATTGGGTAATAGAACGTGCAGGACAAAGAGTTCAAGTGATCAAAAAGGACGAAAAAGAAGGGGGTAAATTAGAATTTGGTACTGAGGTAATTACTTCTGCTGATGGTTCTTTATCTGTTTTGCTAGGAGCTTCTCCTGGAGCTTCAACAGCTGTTTCTATTATGATTGATGTAATTGGAAGATGTTATAAAGAACAAATGAAGACAACTGAATGGCAAGAGAAGTTCAAAGTGATGATTCCTTCTTATGGTCAAGAATTAAATAAAAATCCAGAATTATTAGTTCAAATTCGTACTAATACGGCTGAGGTATTAAAACTAAAATAATTTTAGAATTCATGTATGTACAAAGAGCTTGACACTGTCAAGCTCTTTTTTTTGGTCTAAATTTATTCGGGGGTGTTTTTTTACTATAGGTTTTTTTACTATAAAAACCTTAGTACGGACTTATGTTTGCCGAATTTATTGAGTGATTATTTTTTTGCTATTTACTGGTTTTAGGAGTCCAAACCCTTACGTAATCCACTGACATTGACGCTGGCATGGCTGCTAGTTGTTTGTTGGCTCGTGTGTCGGCAATAGTAGGGTCTGTAGGTTGGAACCTGTTGTCTTTAAATACTACAAAAGGAACTCTGAGGCCTAATGAAAGTGTTACGTTCATTGGTCGGTACCAGTATGTATTAGGTTTGCTTCCTACTTGAACACCATCAACATACCAAGTGATTTGCGTTTCGGTTACCTCGCAGCCATAAATATGATAGTCTTGACTAGGATCGAATGTCGCTGTATAGTGATTTTTTTGAGTTGCAGCATTCGCTTTTGGACGATACCAAACGTCTTTACCTGATTCTTTGAGTACTAAGTGTAAATTATGTTCCATATCGTAAACATCATCTTGCTCGTTATTGTAATAATCAAATTGTTGTAATTCGACTATATCAATTTCTGAATATACTGTTCTTCCTTCTTCAGCTGAACGGTCAAAGTCACTGTATAGCCAAAATGATGGGCATACTCCACGACCGTTATCTTGTCCTGGAATATTCATTACTGCTCCTTTTATTTTTGCTTCAACATAACCTGTTGTAAAAGTACCTTTGGTTTTTAAGATCCCGGAATTAAAATAAGTCCCATTTACAGGAATATTATCTTGATTGTGCCTCATAGAAATTTGGGCAGCATTATTTACAATGGTTACATTGGTTGCGTTGTTCCATTTCCAAGCATTCACATTGGGAAGGTTGCTGTCCATGTAAAATTTGTTTTTCCAATCTATAGTGGAGGAGTTAAACTCGTCTGACAAATGGGTCACGTAGTTCCACTTTTTATTTTTATCAGGTGAATTAATAAAGGGAACATATTGACTATAAATAGAATTTAAAGTCAAATGAAATATTAATGCGGTTAAAAGGAGCTTATTCATTTTTGTAAATTAAGTGTTTTATCAAAATTACAAATAAATAAATCTTGATATTAGGTAGTTTTTATCAAGTACTAAACTTTTTTTACCTATTACATTAGACCAACATATTGATGTAATTTGTTGGTCTCAAATTATAGTTAAAACTATGTACTTTAGTGCATTTCGCTTTAGCTACTAAAAACTTTTTGCCACAGATTATTTGGATTAGAAGGATTTAATCTGTGGAAATCAATTTAATCAGTGGCTAATTTTCTTTTTTTGTAATTCATCCTTGCAGACTTTATGTCTGCCAACCAAATCTATTGACTTTAAGTCCATAAGAGTGGTTTGGTTATTTACTATGATGTAGGTGTTAAGCAGCTAGTAATTGTTTAGTGGTTTTGACAATGTTGTCAGAAAGGTTAGTCAACCAAATAAGTTGTTCAATTACAAGTTGTACTTCCTGCATTTTATGATGGAATGATGCTTCACTCATCGTGGCGCCTTGCTTTAATTCTCTTGCTCGAATATTTCTTAGTTCGGTAAAATTTTGTGAAGATTCCTCAGTTGCTATTTCTTCATGAATTTCAGAATTGTTTTCATTTAATAGTAAGATGGCGTAATCCAGTTTTTGGATGATTTGATCAATGGCGTTATTGAACGCATCAGAAGCATCAGTCGTTTTGTGAGATTGTGTATAAGTTCCTAAGGAAGCTGCCGAAGATAGTAGGGCGTTGTTTAGAACCGTTAATTTGTAGAAAACGGGGAGTTTGTTTTGTTTGGATTTGGGCTCTTGTACCATTCTTTGAAAGGAAGCCATAAGATTTCCTACTTCAATAAAAGCCTGGTTTCTAGCTTGTCTGTAGGCTGATGATACTGCTCCTTTATTATTGTATAGTGCAGAGAATTCTTTTAAATAATTTCTATTGGCTTTAATCGATTTTTCGAGATATTCAGGAACGTTTAAGAATTCCCAACTTGGCCACAAAAAATAATTGGCCATGATAGCAAGAATTGCTCCTACAATAGTGTCTAAAATTCGGTATTGAATTAGGTTTTCCATATTAGGCGTTAAGATGGCAAAAACGAAAATAACATGGAGGGTAATAAAAGTAGTTCCTATTTTATAATTAGTTGGATTAAAAGAAAACCCTAAAATCATGCATAAAATAGCAATACAACCTAAGAAGGTAGTGTTAGGTGAAAAAGCAAGAATCGAGAAAGCAATAATTCCCCCAATTACGGTCCCTATAAATCGGTGATATGTTCGTTTCTTAGTCAAACCATAACCAGGTCTCATAATAACGACTATGGTTAATAATATCCAATATACATTTTGAAACGGAAGTATTTTTCCAATAATGAAACCTAGTAAAATCGTGATGGTAATCCTTAGTGAATGACGGAAAATTGTAGATGAAAAGCTAAAGTTTTCGATTAGCGTACTCACTGGATAATAATGATGTTGAACTAGTTTTTCCAAATCTTTATCACGACCATTTAAGTCTTTCAATTGAACTATTTTAGTAAAAGCTCTTTCTAGAATTTTGATTTTTTCAACTTGTTTTTCGGCGTAGTGAAGCATGGTGGTCAACATCAATACCCCTTCGATAGAGTTTACAGGCCCAAGCTCTTTTTTGTATTGCTCTATGGCCTCTTCTAATTGTGTCAAATCATCAATCAAACTGTGTTTAGACTTATAGGCCGTTTTGTTTAAGATGCTTTGTGATAATTGATTTAAGCTTTTACTTAAGTTATAGGCTAAATTTTGATAGGTGATTAATACAAAAGGATGAGCATCAAATTTTTGATGTAATTTATTATGGTCAAAGGAAGTAGAAATAGCCAATTCCATGATTTCAACTAATGAAATAAATGACAAAAGCATTTTTCTATTTTGATTAGAAGAACCGTAGTTGGTTCTATTGCGAATCAAAATTTCACGAATATTTTCGTGAATAGTATTCAGTTCTACTTGTAGGTGTAGTTGTTTGTTAGTGATTTCTTTTCGATCAGAATTAAATTCCCATAAATCACCTCTTAGGTTTAAATATTTAGAAGTGAGTTTCATACACTCCACTAGTTGTAGTTCAATATACCGATTGGGACGGATGTAGTAAAATAAAATAGAGATTAATAAATAAAATAAACCTCCACTAAGTAATAATCCGGCATGTTGTATAATAGTAACGATGCCTGTGTTGAGGTGAGCAAAAGATAATGAAATGGATAATAATCCGGAGAAAGCAACCATAGTGGCACGTTGGTCATAAGCGGCTAACATGGATATGAGGAAAATTAAAACCGTCAGTACTGGGTAAAAAAATAATGGGTAAGGATGAAATAAATTAATGATTAAATTAGCACCAGATACTATGAAGCTAGTGATAATTAACCCATTTATTTTATGCTTTAAATTACTTGGAACGTCACTCGGAAAAACAAAAAAAGCTCCTAATGCAATAGTAATTCCAGTACCAATTTGACCAAAATAAGAAAAAAGTAAAACCGGAAGAATACCTGAAATGGTTACTTTTAAAGCATTGGTGAATTCCGTACTTTCTTTAAACTTCTGTATGTGAGAAACCATAGTATTAGTGTTGACTACAAAAATAGGAATTGTAAAGTGGAATTGAGCTACAATTCAAGTTGGAAATTTGATAAAAAGTTAAAAAATAGGTTTTGTTTCTTTGAAAATAGTCCTTGTCTATTTTTTTACTATTTTTGCCATCCATGGTGATTTTAGAAAATAGAATTCCGGAAATTGCCAATGTAAATATTAAATAGAAAACAATGATTTTACCAATAATCGGATATGGCGATCCAGTTTTACGAAAAGTAGGTGCTTCTTTAACTCCAGAGCATCCTGATTTAAAAGAAACTATTGCTAATATGTATGAAACGATGTATAATGCATCAGGTGTAGGACTAGCGGCTCCTCAAGTAGGATTAGCATTAAGGTTGTTTATGATTGACACTACTCCCTTTAGTGATGATGAAGATTTAGAAGAAGCTGAACAAAAGAAAATGAACGGTTTCAAGAAAACTTTTATCAATGCTAAAATGATAACTGAAGAGGGTGAAGAATGGGTTTTTAACGAAGGCTGTTTGAGTATTCCTGATGTTCGTGAGGATGTGTACAGAAAAGAAAGAATTACTATTGAGTATTGCGAAGAAGATTTCGTAATGAAAACGGAGGTTTTTGATGGTTTAATTGCGAGAGTAATTCAACACGAATACGACCATATCGAAGGAGTTTTGTTTACAGACAAAATATCGTCGTTAAAAAAACGTTTGATTCAAAAGAAATTAAAAAACATCATGGAAGGGAAGACGTTCCAAGATTACCGAATGAAATTTTTTGGTAGAAAAGGAAGGTAGATTGAAAGTTCTTAGAAGTTTTTAACTAAGAATTCTTTAAGATTAAAAGCGTAATAAAAAATTAGAAAAAAAATATAAAAATGAATTTAGAAAAAATTTTATCTATTTCTGGTAAGCCAGGTTTATATGTTTTAAGAGTGCAAACTCGTTCAGGATTTGTAGCAGAGTCATTGTCAGATGGAAAAAAAATAACTGTTAACTTGAAAAGTAACGTAAGCTTATTATCTGAGATTTCTATTTATACTCATGATGGTGAAAAACCTTTGGTAGAAATTATGGAAGCTATTGCAGCAAAACATGAAAATGGTCCAGCAATTTCTCATAAAGCAGATAACGATACGTTGTTAGCTTATTTGAAAGAAGTGTTACCAACTTACGATGAAGAAAGAGTATACGCTTCGGATGTAAAGAAAATTTTGAACTGGTACAACACTTTGCAAGCTAAAGGAATGGTGATTGAAGAAAAAGCGGAGGAAGCTACTGCAGAAGCAGTTGTTGAAGAAGCGGCTCCAGAAACGGAGAAACCAAAAGCGGCAAAGAAAGTTAAAGAATAATTTTCCTTTTCCATTATAAATAAATCCTGTAATCTTGTTGAAGATTACAGGATTTGTTATTTTTACAAACCTCCGTTTGAGAGCCTAAAAAATCAATTCCTATGAATACAAGAGAAATCCAACTACAAGCCTTTGATCGATTATTGACTATTATGGACGAATTGCGCGAGCAATGTCCATGGGATAAAAAGCAAACATTACAAAGTTTAAGACACCTTACGATTGAAGAAACGTATGAATTGGGAGATGCTATTTTAGACAATGATTTGAACGAAGTCAAAAAAGAATTAGGAGATGTATTGTTACACATTGTTTTTTATGCAAAAATAGGAAGTGAGACAAACGATTTTGATATAGCCGATGTGTGTAATGAAATTTGTGATAAATTAATTCACCGCCATCCTCATATTTATAGTGATACTGTAGTTGCAGACGAAGAAGAAGTCAAGCAGAACTGGGAAAAGCTCAAATTGAAAGAAGGTAAAAAGTCGGTACTGGAAGGTGTACCTAAAAGTTTACCTGCTTTAGTGAAAGCGAGCCGAATACAAGATAAAGTAAAAGGAGTTGGGTTTGATTGGGACGAACCGCACCAAGTTTGGGATAAAGTGCAAGAAGAACTTCAGGAACTTCAAGAAGAGGTTAAAGTAGGCGATCAAGATAAAATGGAGGCCGAATTTGGTGATGTTTTATTCTCGATGATCAATTATGCTCGTTTTCTAAATATCAATCCAGAAGATGCTTTAGAAAGAACCAATAAAAAATTCATCAAACGCTTTCAATATCTAGAAAGTAAGGCAGGATTATTAGGAAAGCCATTAATGGACATGACACTGGCGGAGATGGATGTATTTTGGGAAGAAGCTAAGAAGCTTTAACAAGGTATTGTTTTTTGGTTTCGAATAGGCTAATTGCATTCAACTTAAATATAATGACCATTGCTAAACTATACTATATACGAGAACAGTACTACGGACCAATGGGTCACTTTTGTTCATGGTGCCGGGGGGAGTTCTTCCATTTGGTTTAAACAAATTAGAGATTTTAAAAAGGAATTTAATCTCTTATTAGTGGATTTGAGAGGACATGGGGCTTCAAAGGCTGAAACCCATAATAATGAACGCTATACTTTTTCATTTCTGGCTCATGATATTTTAGAAGTTTTAGATGCTGTTAAAATAAAAAAATCACATTTTGTGGGGATTTCTCTAGGGACTATTTTGGTGAGACAATTAGCCGAAGAACATCCAAATCGTGTTCAAAGCATGGTGCTGGGAGGAGCAATCTTAAAATTAAATTTTCGTTCTCAAGTGTTAATTAAATTAGGGGATTTCTTTAAATACGTCTTGCCTTATCTTATTTTGTACCGATTTTTTGCATTTGTAATTATGCCTAAAAAGAATCATAGACAATCTCGGACTTTGTTTGTCAATGAGGCTAAAAAAATGCAACAAAAAGAATTTTTAAAATGGTTTAAATTAACTGCTGAAGTAAATTCGCTTTTGAAATATTTCAGGGAAACGGAAGTGCCTATTGAAACACTTTATATCATGGGGGAACAAGATTATATGTTTTTGCCTTCAGTGGTTAATGTAGTAAAAAATCATTCTAAAAGTGCTAAACTCATAGTTATAGCTCAGTCTGGGCATGTTGTAAATGTAGAACAAGCAGTTTTGTTTAACGCATCGGTTCTTTCTTTTCTTGGGAATTTAAAATAAAAAAGCCGCTATTAAATAAATAGCGGCAATCTTTTTAACTAACCAAAACCAAATAATAAATAACCAATTTATTACTCTGCAAAGATGCTACAGTTAAGGACTTAATGTTGTTAAAATTTAGTTATTACTTTGTTGGAAATAAGTTAAGATTTTTACGACTTTGCGTATGTTGTTGATTTACAGGTGTTAGGTTTTTTTGTTTTTGAACGAATTATTCAAAAAAATAGACCTGCAATGTAGGAGTTATATTTTTTTAAGTCTTGTATTTATTAGTAAAACACAACAGTTTTATTGCAATACACCATCATTTTTCTTTCTGAATGTAATTTGATAGCTCTAGCCAATACTGTACGTTCCAGATCTTTTCCTTTCATAATAAAATCATCGACGGAATTAACATGTGAAACACGACTAATATCTTGGTCAATAATTGGACCTTCATCTAATTCTTCAGTTACATAATGACTAGTAGCACCAATGATTTTTACACCACGTTTAAAAGCGGAGTGGTACGGTTTTGCTCCAGGAAAAGCAGGTAAAAACGAATGATGTATATTGATGATTTTATTCTCGTATAACTCAATTAACTTTGGAGTGATGATTTGCATGTAGCGAGCCAAAACAATAAAGTTTACATTGAATTCTTGAAGCAATTCGATTTGCCTTTTTTCACCTTCCTCTTTGTTATCTTTGGTAAAAGGTATATGGAAAAAGGGAATATTAAATTGTTCCGCAATAGGTCTTAAATCTTCATGATTACTAATGATTAAAGGAATTTCCACATTCAATTCTCCTGAGCTATAACGACCCAGAATATCATACAAGCAATGCGTATATTTAGATACAAATATTGCCATTTTTGGTTTTAAATCTTTGTTGTAAAATTCCCATGACATCTTGAAGTCGGTAGCGATGCTAGTACTGAAATCTTCTTTTACAGAGGCTACAGTGTGGGTTGTGTTTGTGAGTTCACATTCTAATCGCATGAAGAATATATTTTGTTCAACCACCACGTGCTGGTCCAGATATATAATGTTTCCTTCTACTTTTAGAATAAAATTAGTAACTGCTGCGACGATTCCTTTTTGGTCTTTACAGTGAATCAGTAGGGTGAAATGTTGCATTTTTTAGGTCTTGTATATTTTAAATAATAATTCAGCTAATTTTAGAAAAAGTTATTTTTTATCTTGTATTGCAAAAACTCTCTGCAATAAAACGGATGTTCGGGCACTAATATTCGTTCTAATATCTTTTTCTTCTACAGCAATCATCTTGAAAACTCCGCTCATCGCTTGATTGGTTACATAATCATTCAAGTCTGGGTTTACTTTGTTTACTAATGGAATACTATTGTATTTAGTAATGATATTTAACCAAACTTTGTCAGCACCTACTTTACTAAATGAATTTTTTACTACAGGGTTGAATTTAGAATATAAAGCCGTTGAGGTTGAACTTTGTAAATAAGTAGTCGCAGCAAATTCATTCCCCATTAAGATTCCTCTTGCGTCAGTTATAGTCATGTTCTTTATAGCACTTACAAAAATGGGAGTTGCTTCTTTCACTGCATCTTCAGCAGCTCTGTTAAGCATTTTTATACCTTCATCAGCAAGGGAACTCAATCCTACTTTTCGTAAACCAGAATCTACCTTTTGTAATTCTGCGGGAAGTAATATTCTAACAGCAGCATTTTTATAAAAACCATCAGTGGCAGTTAATTTAGTTACTTGCTTGCTGATTCCATTATTTAAGGCTTCTTTTAGTCCGCCTGAAATATCCAGAGCAGTTGTTGAAGACTGAGGCAATTGATTGGCTATTTGCTGTAACTCAGCACAGCTAGTTAAAGAAAATGTGAGTATTATTAGGAATGTTTTTTTCATCTTGAGTTTTTATTTTTTTGTGCTACGTAAATTCATTTATAGTCAATGTCAAAAATACTATATATTCAAAGATTAACCATGATTTTTTTATTTATATGAAAGGAGATCCATTAAGGTATTTTTTTATTGATTTATTCCATTGTTAAAATAACATAACAATATGGTTGTCAGTGTTTTATTTCAAATGTATTGATTTGTAAAGCTTCTGTTGAGATCTTATTCATATATAGTTTTTTTGTATTAAATTTAAGGGACTAATTAAAATGAAAGGTTATGAAGAAGATAATTATTTCAAATTTTCACCCTATTCAAGTCGGTAAATTAATCGATCAGGCGAAGCTTAACCAGTACACTAAGTTTTTATATTATCATTTTCAGAATCTTGCATTGCAGCACGGTTTTCACGAACCAGTTAGTTTTATGTCTATTTCTGATCAAGTAGATAAGTATTCGGTGTCAAAAGAAGGCATTAATAGCCGACAATGTATCATTTTTGAAGAAGTCGAAGACTTTATAGATAGGATATTTGAGGTCGCCTCTCCTAATGATTATCATTTTCCAAAAGGATTTGAGGTGGTAGGAGGTCATTCTTCAGGACCCAAAATTGAAATTCGGATGGAATGGTTCAAAAGAAAAATGAGATTTGTTTTCGATCATTTTTATGATAAAAACACATCAAAACCTGAAAACCTTATTCATGTTACTTGTTCAGGATATTCTTCTCCGAGTGTGGCTCAAGAAGCCGTAATAGGAAGAGATTGGGGAACGGTTCAAGTAACACATTCTTATCACATGGGCTGTTACGGTGCTTTTCCAGCCATTCGTACTGCCAGCAGTTTAATTTGTGCTAGTATTGTTAACGGTCGTTCAGATGTAGTTCACACAGAGTTGTTATCCTCGCATTTAAATTTAACTGAGTTTTCTCCAGCCAATACTATGATTTGTTCGCTCTTTGCAGACGGATTTATAGGCTATTCTCTATATGAAGAAGATTCCTTTTTTAAGGATGAAACGATCAAAGAAAAAAAAGGGTTACGAATTTTAGCGGCTCACGAAGTTATTATTCCAGATTCGTTGGAAGACATGTCTTGGGATTTAGGAGAATATAATTTTTTGATGACGCTTTCTAAAAGGGTACCTGTTTTTATCCGAAAAAATATAAAGTCATTTTTAACCGCTCTTTGTGAGAAAGCGAATGTAGATCTAGAAAAACAAAAGTCTGAAATGCATTTTGCAATTCATCCCGGAGGTCCTAAGATTATTGATTATGTAGTAGGGGAGTTGGGATTGTTACAAGAACAGGCGAGCTGGTCGTATGAGGTACTGAGGATGCATGGCAATATGTCTTCCGCTACAATTCCGCATATATTTGATAAAATCATAAACGATCCCCATATTGAATCAGGGAAAAAAGTGGTGGCAATGGCATTTGGCCCTGGACTTACTGCAACAGGACTTTTGTTGGAGAAACTATGATATTAGTATGCCAAGTCTAATAAGCTTTTACTTTTGTGGTATAAAGCCTTAAAAATAAGGGTTATTTTATAAGTTTTAAAGTTTAAATAAAATGAAAGAAAGCAAATAAAGAGTGATAAGTCGATTTTAACTACTCTTATTTTGGAAAAAGAACACAAAATATAAATTTTAAAAGTATTTTTTTAATAAAATGAATTAATTACATGGAGTCATTAATCAACAGTAGTAAATGTAAATTTACTACTGTTTTTTTTTATCTAAATTTTTTGTTAAAATTAAGAATTAACTTGATTGTTTAAGTTTTTGTAAGCAAAAATCACCAATTATGGATAAGCATAAGTCTTGAATTTAATTAGAAATATTATTTAGTAAAATGAAATAAAAATTGACAATAATAACAGCTGAAATTAGCCGTTTTAACATAACTTTTGTATTAATTGAAAATAAACAAGAATTATATTAATAATTTGATTTTCAATTATTTAACGATATTTTTTTTGCGAAAATCTCAGTATTATATTTGTTTTCTTACTCATTGATGCTCTTTGTCGGGATTATTTGTAATTAGTCTTATTTAGGTGTTTTTTATTCTTCTTTTTGGTGATTCTAACTACCTTTGAATCAATCAGTATAAGGATTTGTTTCTTATTTAGAGTCCTTTCGTATTAAAGTGTAAATAAGCTTAGATAGATGCCATTACCACGAACGGCATTTATTAGATTCATTAAAAGTTGAACTTATTACTAAAACTAAAATCGTATAAAACGCTTTTTTTAATGTTGCTTTTACAATAACCATTTAAGTGTTGACGGAGTACTTCAAATTCATTTTTGAAGATTATTTGTTCTAGCAAGTTTTCTCCCCCAAGTTTGAAAACTATTGTTTCAATCTATTTTTAAAGTATAATTTTTTTAAGTCATTTTTATAATGACTAATTGATTGCTAAAGTTATAGCATTATTCCTTTTATGGAATAACTATTTCTTTAATGACGTGTGACTTCATTGCTGTTTAGAAATGAAGAGGGCTTATCCCTAAATCTTTTAATGTTCTACCTAATTTATATTCTTATGAAAAAAAAATACTTTTATTATGAAAAAAAATATTTTTTACACGAAAAAAAAGATGCCAGTGAATTGGGGCAGCTGTTTCTGTTGCTTGACAACGGCTTTATTGGGTTTTTTGGGGAACAAAGCGTTTACTAAAAAACTCATTTTTTATGCAACCATGTTGCTGATGACTTTTTCTATGCCATACAGTTATGGGCAATTGGTAGGAAGTTCTGCTGTTAAAGCAAACTTTGGTATAGATGCAGATGTCTATTCAGACCTTTTGCAGTTTAGTAATATTGCAAATCCTCCAATTGGCCTTGGTAGCGCAGTAGCTACTGATGACTGGTTTCAAACCAGTTATCCAGGGCCAGGTTTTGGAGTGATTGATCAAAGTCCGTTAACTCCTGCTGAAGCCGTTCCTAATACGGCTTTTACAAGAAGATTATCAATAACCACCCCTTCTGTTCCTTTTCCTTTTCCTCTTGTGCCAAGTGGAACTGGTGCCAATGCAGGAGCTTATTTGTGGTTAGATGCTGTTTACGGTAGAGATACCTATACAAAAGGTGGTGGCGCTGAAAAATCTTACTTTTCAAGTGGGTCAGATAAAAACGCCGCTAATCCATCAACTTGGAGTATTGGAACTGCTGGAAGTGTACCAGCAAAAGATGATATTATTGATGTCTATGCGCATTTGAGAGGGGAAGGACCTAAAGATCCTACAATGCTAGATCCAAGACCTTTTACAACACTTTATGCGTATGCTGCTGCTTCTTTAGTGGTTACCAATGGGAACAAACATATCGATTTTGAATTCTTCCGTACGGCATTAGAAACACCCGCAGACTTGGCTGTTCCTGGAAAAACAGGACCAGATGGCGGACGTACGGCATTTACTTTTAATCCTGATGGAACGGTTGATGTTCCGGGTACTATAATTATTTCTATAGATTATACAAATGGAGGTAATGTACCACAGGTAAGAATCAGAGTATGGATGGATGAAGCCATTTTTAATACTTACGATAATACAAATGTGAATCGTCCTTTTACTATTGATAAAAATGTAGCATTTGAAAAAGGATCTGGTTCAGGTACCTTTGGTTATGCTGCGATTGTGGAAAATGTAGGAGATACTAATATTTGGGGTAGAGTCAATATAAATGCTAGTACCCAGGCACCACCTTGGGGAACCTTTGAAGGTTCAGGACCAAGTGCTGTAGCTGACTATCAACCACTACAATTTGTTGAAATAGGTATCAATTTGACTGCTTTCGGATTGGATAAAAGAGGTGAACAGTCACCATGTTCCAATATACTAGGAAGTTTATTGGTTAAAACCCGTTCTAGTGGTGGTGGTCCTAATGAAGGAGCTTTTGGTAGTGAGCTGAAAGATTTTGCAGGGCCATTCTTATTTGGGAATACTGGAACTCCTCCAGAAATAAAAGTTGCGAATAAAGAAGCTTGCGGATCTGGTAATCCGACTACAGCGGAAGTTAACTTGACCATGGGTACATCAGTTACAGGTGGAGGTGGTGCAATACAGTATTTCTTAAATGCTGATTACACAGGGCAAATTATGACGCCAACAACTTACGCTGCACCTCTTGGTACAACCACTATTTACGTTCGTAGTGAAAAATTGAGTAATCCTGGTTGTTATGGATTTAATTCATTTACGGTTACGGTGAATGCTCCACCAAATGCGCCAACATTGGGTAAAGTAGACCCAACATGTACCGTTGCTACAGGTTGTGTAACCGTAACATCATCAACTGCAGGTTTGACCTTTAGTATCGATGATGGAGCATATGTTACCTATCCTGCTAATGGCTGGTGTGGTTTGGCTTCTGGTTCACATAGTGTAAAAGCTAAGAATGCAGACGGATGTATTTCTGGTCCTACACAAATTGTAATACCAGTTCAGCCTCCAACACCTTCGGCACCAACATTGGGTAAAGTAGACCCAACATGTACCGTTGCTACAGGTTGTGTAACCGTAACATCATCAACTGCAGGTTTGACCTTTAGTATTGATGATGGAGCATATGTTACCTATCCTGCTAATGGCTGGTGTGGTTTGGCTTCTGGTTCACATAGTGTAAAAGCTAAGAATGCAGACGGATGTATTTCTGGTCCTACACAAATTGTAATACCAGTTCAACCTCCAACACCTTCGGCACCAACATTGGGTAAAGTAGACCCAACATGTACCGTTGCTACAGGTTGTGTAACCGTAACATCATCAACTGCAGGTTTGACCTTTAGTATCGATGATGGAGCATATGTTACCTATCCTGCTAATGGCTGGTGTGGTTTGGCTTCTGGTTCACATAGTGTAAAAGCTAAGAATGCAGACGGATGTATTTCTGGTCCTACACAAATTGTAATACCAGTTCAGCCTCCAACACCTTCGGCACCAACATTGGGTAAAGTAGACCCAACATGTACCGTTGCTACAGGTTGTGTAACCGTAACATCATCAACTGCAGGTTTGACCTTTAGTATTGATGATGGAGCATATGTTACCTATCCTGCTAATGGCTGGTGTGGTTTGGTTTCTGGTTCACATAGTGTAAAAGCTAAGAATGCAGACGGATGTATTTCTGGTCCTACACAAATTGTAATACCAGTTCAACCTCCAACACCTTCGGCACCAACATTGGGTAAAGTAGATCCAACATGTACCGTTGCTACAGGTTGTGTAACCGTAACATCATCAACTGCAGGTTTGACCTTTAGTATCGATGATGGAGCATATGTTACCTATCCTGCTAATGGCTGGTGTGGTTTGGCTTCTGGTTCACATAGTGTAAAAGCTAAGAATGCAGACGGATGTATTTCTGGTCCTACACAAATTGTAATACCAGTTCAACCTCCAACACCTTCGGCACCAACATTGGGTAAAGTAGACCCAACATGTACCGTTGCTACAGGTTGTGTAACCGTAACATCATCAACTGCAGGTTTGACCTTTAGTATCGATGATGGAGCATATGTTACCTATCCTGCTAATGGCTGGTGTGGTTTGGCTTCTGGTTCACATAGTGTAAAAGCTAAGAATGCAGACGGATGTATTTCTGGTCCTACACAAATTGTAATACCAGTTCAGCCTCCAACACCTTCGGCACCAACATTGGGTAAAGTAGACCCAACATGTACCGTTGCTACAGGTTGTGTAACCGTAACATCATCAACTGCAGGTTTGACCTTTAGTATTGATGATGGAGCATATGTTACCTATCCTGCTAATGGCTGGTGTGGTTTGGCTTCTGGTTCACATAGTGTAAAAGCTAAGAATGCAGACGGATGTATTTCTGGTCCTACACAAATTGTAATACCAGTTCAACCTCCAACACCTTCGGCACCAACATTGGGTAAAGTAGACCCAACATGTACCGTTGCTACAGGTTGTGTAACCGTAACATCATCAACTGCAGGTTTGACCTTTAGTATCGATGATGGAGCATATGTTACCTATCCTGCTAATGGCTGGTGTGGTTTGGCTTCTGGTTCACATAGTGTAAAAGCTAAGAATGCAGACGGATGTATTTCTGGTCCTACACAAATTGTAATACCAGTTCAGCCTCCAACACCTTCGGCACCAACATTGGGTAAAGTAGACCCAACATGTACCGTTGCTACAGGTTGTGTAACCGTAACATCATCAACTGCAGGTTTGACCTTTAGTATTGATGATGGAGCATATGTTACCTATCCTGCTAATGGCTGGTGTGGTTTGGCTTCTGGTTCACATAGTGTAAAAGCTAAGAATGCAGACGGATGTATTTCTGGTCCTACACAAATTGTAATACCAGTTCAGCCTCCAACACCTTCGGCACCAACATTGGGTAAAGTAGACCCAACATGTACCGTTGCTACAGGTTGTGTAACCGTAACATCATCAACTGCAGGTTTGACCTTTAGTATTGATGATGGAGCATATGTTACCTATCCTGCTAATGGCTGGTGTGGTTTGGCTTCTGGTTCACATAGTGTAAAAGCTAAGAATGCAGCTGGTTGTATTTCTGGTCCTACACAAATTGTAATACCGGTTCAACCTCCAACACCTTCGGCACCAACATTGGGTAAAGTAGATCCAACATGTACCGTTGCTACAGGTTGTGTAACCGTAACATCATCAACTGCAGGTTTGACCTTTAGTATCGATGATGGAGCATATGTTACCTATCCTGCTAATGGCTGGTGTGGTTTGGCTTCTGGTTCACATAGTGTAAAAGCTAAGAATGCAGACGGATGTATTTCTGGTCCTACACAAATTGTAATACCAGTTCAGCCTCCAACACCTTCGGCACCAATATTGGGTAAAGTAGATCCAACATGTACCGTTGCTACAGGTTGTGTAACCGTAACATCATCAACTGCAGGTTTGACCTTTAGTATTGATGATGGAGCATATGTTACCTATCCTGCTAATGGCTGGTGTGGTTTGGCTTCTAGTTCACATAGTGTAAAAGCTAAGAATGCAGACGGATGTATTTCTGGTCCTACACAAATTGTAATACCAGTTCAGCCTCCAACACCTTCGGCACCAACATTGGGTAAAGTAGACCCAACATGTACCGTTGCTACAGGTTGTGTAACCGTAACATCATCAACTGCAGGTTTGACCTTTAGTATTGATGATGGAGCATATGTTA
This sequence comes from Flavobacterium ovatum, assembly GCF_040703125.1. Lineage (NCBI taxonomy): Bacteria > Pseudomonadati > Bacteroidota > Flavobacteriia > Flavobacteriales > Flavobacteriaceae > Flavobacterium > Flavobacterium ovatum. The sequence goes on along the minus strand of NZ_CP160035.1, from coordinate 4,174,766 downwards.
CCTATCCTGCTAATGGCTGGTGTGGTTTGGCTTCTGGTTCACATAGTGTAAAAGCTAAGAATGCAGACGGATGTATTTCTGGTCCTACACAAATTGTAATACCAGTTCAACCTCCAACACCTTCGGCACCAACATTGGGTAAAGTAGACCCAACATGTACCGTTGCTACAGGTTGTGTAACCGTAACATCATCAACTGCAGGTTTGACCTTTAGTATCGATGATGGAGCATATGTTACCTATCCTGCTAATGGCTGGTGTGGTTTGGCTTCTGGTTCACATAGTGTAAAAGCTAAGAATGCAGACGGATGTATTTCTGGTCCTACACAAATTGTAATACCAGTTCAGCCTCCAACACCTTCGGCACCAACATTGGGTAAAGTAGACCCAACATGTACCGTTGCTACAGGTTGTGTAACCGTAACATCATCAACTGCAGGTTTGACCTTTAGTATTGATGATGGAGCATATGTTACCTATCCTGCTAATGGCTGGTGTGGTTTGGCTTCTGGTTCACATAGTGTAAAAGCTAAGAATGCAGCTGGTTGTATTTCTGGTCCTACACAAATTGTAATACCAGTTCAACCTCCAACACCAATATTGAATGTTACAAATCCTGTAGCAGTATGTTCACCATTAACAGTTGATTTGACTGTACCTGCAGTAACAGCTGGAAGTACTTTATATGGAGCAAGCTTAACTTATTGGACAAATGTTGAAGCAACGAATGCGTTATCAAATCCAAATATGGTCGACGCTTCAGGAATGTACTATATTAAAGCAACAACAACTGCAGGATGTTTTGATATCAAGCCAGTTGTGGTAACAATTGAAATTTGTGCTAAAGCCTTATGTACCTATACTCAAGGGTATTATGGTAACGCAGGAGGAACATCTTGTGCTGAGGGTATTTCCTATTCTACTAAAGGATTAATCGCAAAAGCGTTAGCTTCTTATGAAAATGGAACTATGTATATTGGTATAAAAGATGTACGCCATGTATCAATAATGAATAATGATACAGATATAAACGCACTTATTTCCGTAATGCCAGGTGGTGGTGGAAGTAGTATACTGCCAAGTAATCCTAATAGTGGATTGTTCTCTATCAGTAGTTTGCCAAATAGTATGTTGAAAAAAGGTAGAATTAATAATACCTTATTGGCTCAAACTATTGCTTTAGGTCTTAACATTGGAATCAATGGAGCTCTTGGTAATTTTGTATTGCAAGATGGAATCTTAGCAGTGGCAGTTCCAGACGGAGGTTGTGGAACGGATACAGCTAAAGCACGTACTTGTAATCCTGATGGAACAGTAAATAATGAGTATAAATATTATACCATTCCAGGTGCTGTTGTTACGGCTTTAGGAGCTAATCCTACTGTTCAAGGGGTATTTAATTTGGCTAACCAAGCGTTAGGAGGAGGTTCTACAAATGGACTTTCACTTTCACAAATTGCGGGTATGGCTGATTTAATCAACAATGCTTTTGATGAATGTAGAATTCCAGTAGGGTATGGTATTGCACCGTTAGTGTGTCCAGTACTAGTAACAACTACAGATTTAGCTGCAAAAACAGCTGATGTGGCTAGTTTTACTGCTTATCCAGTTCCTTTTAAAGATCAGTTAACGATCAAATATGATTTTGATTATGTTTCTGATGTGAAAATCGAGGTGTTTAATGCACAAAGTGAATTAGTGTTCTCTACTGTAGATGCTAAAAGTTATTTGAACAAAGAAGTTACAATAACTGTTGGTACGAATTCAGAACAAGAACAAGTTTATATTGTGAAATTGACTACAGACAGAGGAAGTAGTATCAAGAAAATAATGTCTTCTAATTAATAATTATTAATCTTAAAATTAAAAACATCCGTTTCGGCGGGTGTTTTTTTTTGCCTTAATTTTTTATTCTCTTAGATTCAAGTAATAAATGCAAGTGATTGCTATAAAAGTTACTTTGAGAAAGAGATTGTTTAGAAAGAAAAGAGGCTTGTATAATAGATAAAAATAGACTGCTTTTTTAAAGAGAAGAGGAGTGTAAAAAAACTTTGGCACAATAAATGGATATAGACCAAATAGATAACCATTAAAAAATCAAAGTCATGAAAAAGATAATTTTACTTTTTTCCCTATTGGGAATATTTGCGATCCAGAGTTGTACCGTACAAGAAGATCGATCAGTATCCGTTGTGGATAACGACACTATTAGCGAAGTGTTTGAAGTTGTAACTTCATTTAACTCTACTAACAATTATAGTAAAGTAGTAAGTTTAAGTCCTGCTATTTATTCCTCGGATGTAGTGTTGATGTATAGATTAAATGGAACCTATCAAGGTAATGATGTTTGGAAATTGATGCCTGAAAGTTTTTACTTTAGCAACGGATCTTTAGATTTTGGTTACCGATATGATTTTACTAAATATAGTATCAACGTCTATATGGTAGGGAATGATTTAGGATCTGTTTCGACTGACTTTAGGTTGAGTCAAGTTTTGAGAATTGTAATTGTTCCAGGTAGTTTTTCAAAATCGGTTGATATAACAAACTATAACGAGGTTATAGCAACATTAAATCTTAAAGATAAAGAAATCCAAAAAATAGAATTTTAAACTTATATAATTTCTCCATAAAAAAAAGAGCCATATGGCTCTTTTTTTTATGAAGAAATTTGATTACTGATTGTTTTCTTTTTTGTTGATCCGTAAGGAAACAATAATTCCTGTTATGAGTGCTATGGCAATAAATGCTAAGGAGGCCCATTCAGGTATTGTAACAAAATTATGAACTAACATTTTGATTCCCACAAAACTCAAAATAGCAATCAAACTATATTCTAGGTAGCTAAATCTTTCTAGCATATTAGCCAAAAAGAAATACATGGAACGCAATCCTAGAATTGCAAATATGTTTGAACTAAAAACTAAAAACGGGTCAGAGGTGATTGCTAAAATAGCAGGAACACTGTCTAGAGCAAAAATCACATCCATGACTTCAATAACAATTAAAGCAACAAATAAAGGTGTAGCGGCTTTTATATGTCTTCTTTTAACAAAAAAATGTTCCCCATCAATTTGAGTAGTTATAGGAGTTAGTTTTCGTAAATAGCGATAAACAAATGATTTTTTAGGGTTAAACTGTGCCTCGTCTTCTTTGGAAAATAACATTTTCATTGCAGTATAGACCAGAAAAGCACCAAATATATAAGTCGTCCAGGCAAATTTATTGATGATAAGTACTCCAAAATAGATCATGGCGCCTCTAAAAATAATAGCGCCTATAATTCCCCAAAATAACACTCTATGCTGATATTTTTTAGGGATTTTAAAAGCGGAAAAAATAATAGCGATTACAAATATATTATCAACGCTCAAAGAAAGTTCGATGAGGTATCCTGTAATATATTTCATGGATGCTACAGCGGGTTTTAATTGATCAGGATTCGCTACATAATTGTTATCATACAACCAATAGATAACAGCCGAAAAAACAAAAGACAATGAAACCCAAATGGCAGTCCATTTTCCAGCTTCTTTAGAGCTAATTACATGAGGCGTTTTATTGAAAACACCAAGATCTAATGCTAAGAATAATAAGATAGCGCTTAAAAAACAAATCCAAACAATCATAATAATGAGTTTTATTATTTGCTCAAAGATACTTTTTTGATTGTAGAATTTTTGTGTTTTAGCGGATTAAAAAGAGAATAATTAAGTGCAAAAAAAAAAGTGCTTTCGAAAAATCTGAAAGCACTTTTAAACTTATAATTAACTGATGATGATTCTTAAAATTGTCTTATCCTGAAATCGGTTTATACCAACGGAGGGGATAGCTCCTCGATATAAAAGTTTTACTCATCCTTATTTTTGCCTGTTAGTTGTCAACGCAATCAACAGTTGTAAATTTATATTTCACGCGTTCAAAATCAATAGGTTCTCCTTTAACAAAATATGAAGCGCCCATATAATTTTCTATTTTTCCATTACCTAAAATGAGTTCTTTTCCTCGTTTTAGAAAAGCCATAGGGTTTTTAAATGTAATCTCTTTATTTGCTCCCTGCGTAAAGGTGTAGCTGGCAAATAATGTATCACCACGAAATTCGCCGACAATTTCCCCAACTTTTTTTGGCATATTTAAAATTTGCATCTCCATTGTGCCACTTATTTCCCCATTTTTTAAAGTATTGATTGTTAAGTCAAGTGTGTCTTTTTCATAAAGAGCTTTGTAGCACTCTGTGCTTATTGGTTTTTCAGTTAGGGCTTCTGTAGCTTCAACGGTTTTTTTAGTTTCATTTTTTTTGCAACTTTCGAATCCAAAACAAATTAACAGTAAACAAAATAGACTTAGGTTTTTCATAATACATATATTTAGTTAATGGTTTTTGTAGTATCCAATGCTAATTTACAAATAAAACACCTTATGTTTTAGCAAATTAGGTATAAAGTTCAGCCTGTTTGGTTCTTATGACTCAATGTGTTAATTTTTAACCTGTAGAAATCTGCTTCGCTAGCTGTCTACATAAATAATAGTTAAAAATCTAGTGTTAGCAACTTGGGTAACTCAGAGGTTGGTTTGAGTTTAAAGCATAAAAAAAGTGCCTTCAAAAATTTTGAAGGCACTTTTATATTTATGAAGAAAAAATTACAAAGCAGAGTTAACTGTTTTGATGATTCTTGCAGCAATTTTGTATGGGTCACCGTTAGATGCTGGTCTTCTGTCTTCCAACCATCCTTTCCATCCTTTTTGAACAACCATCAAAGGAATACGGATTGAACATCCTCTATCAGAAATTCCATAAGAGAAATCGTGGATAGATGCAGTTTCATGTTTACCAGTTAAACGTTCTTCATTATGAGCACCGTAAACAGCAATATGCTCTTTAGTTACGGGACGGAAAGCCTCACAAATTTTTTCGAAAGTCGCTCTATCTCCACATGTTCTTAAAACGTTGTTAGAGAAATTAGCATGCATACCAGAACCATTCCAGTCAGTATCACCTAACGGTTTTGGGTGGTATTCAATATAGTAACCATGTTTTTCAGTCAAACGATCTAGTAAGTATCTAGAAACCCAGATTTCATCACCTGCTTTTTTAGCTCCTTTTGCAAATAATTGGTATTCCCATTGACCAGCAGCAACCTCTTGGTTGATACCTTCAAAGTTTAGACCTGCATCAATACATAAGTCAGCATGCTTTTCTACAATAGCTCTACCGTGAGTGTTTTTTCCACCTACTGAACAGTAGTACATACCTTGTGGAGCAGGGTAACCACCAATAGGGAATCCTAATGGTAATAAAGTTTTAGTGTCCATGATGAAATATTCTTGTTCGAAACCAAACCAGAAATCGTCATTATCATCATTGATAGTAGCTCTACCGTTTGAAGCGTGTGGTGTTCCATCAGCATTCATAACTTCACACATAACTAAGTATCCGTTGATACGATCTGGATCTGTGTAAATAGCGACTGGTACTAAAAGGCAATCAGAAGATCCACCTTCAGCTTGCTTAGTAGATGAACCGTCAAAAGACCAGTCTCCGATCTCTTCTAATGTTCCTTGAAAGTTATCGTGCTCTTCAACTTTAGTTTTACTTCTTAGATTTTGAGTTGGTACATATCCATCTAACCAAAGGTATTCTAATTTTATTTTAGCCATAATGTTTTAAATTATTTATGATTTTTAAACAGTGCAAATGTAAAGAATTTTTTTTAGAGGTAAAAATTAGGGGGTATAAAATGTTCAATTGGTACTTATTTTTTTGATTCTTGCAATTTTCATGGGGGATATTTTAGAAATAATCATTTTGAGGGGGTCTGATGAATAATTTTGTAAAAAATAAGGAACTGATTTGGTCATTATAAACATTACCACTAATTGTTTGTTATATTTGTGCAAATTATATAATTCATCTTGAAATAAGTAAATTTTATGTCAACAATTCGTTTTCAGGCTTTAAGAGAAGCTTCAGCAAGAAAACCAGTTCATTTTGAGGAATCTGGAAGGAAATCAGCCATTTTTGGTACTAATGTTTTTAATCAAAAAGCAATGAAGCAATATCTGACTTCAGATGCTTACAAAGCGGTTCAAGGTGCAAATCAGCATGGAACTAAAATTGATAGAAAATTAGCGGATTATATTGCTATGGGAATGAAAGAATGGGCATTATCTAAAGGGGTAACCCATTATACACACTGGTTTCAGCCCTTAACAGGTGCTACTGCTGAAAAGCACGACGCCTTTTTTGAAACGTCATTTGACGGAAGTGAATCTGTTGAAAAATTTGGTGGAGCTCAATTGGTGCAACAAGAACCAGATGCTTCTAGTTTTCCAAACGGAGGAATCCGTAATACATTTGAAGCTCGTGGCTATACGGCTTGGGATCCAACATCGCCAGCATTTATTTTTGGAACTACTTTGTGTATTCCTACTGTTTTTATATCCTATACTGGAGAAGCTTTAGATAATAAAATTCCACTTTTGAGAGCCTTGTCAGCCATTGATGAAGCCGCTACTGAAGTTTGTAAATATTTTGATAAAAACGTCAAAAAAGTAACTGCAACCCTAGGATGGGAGCAAGAATATTTCCTAATAGATAAAGCCTTGGCCGAATCTCGTCCGGATATTATGATGACAGGAAGAACCTTATTGGGGCATACTTCTGCAAAAGGACAACAATTAGATGATCATTATTTTGGAGCGATTCCTACGCGTGCCTTAGTATATATGAGGGATTTAGAGCAAGAATGTATGTTGCTTGGGATTCCTGTAAAAACACGTCATAACGAGGTAGCGCCAAATCAATTTGAATTTGCACCTATTTTTGAAGAAACGAATTTAGCTGTTGACCACAACTGCTTGTTAATGGATGTGATGCAAAAAGTAGCTGAAAGACATCAGTTTAAAGTGTTGTTACACGAAAAACCATTTAAAGGAGTAAACGGTTCTGGTAAACATAACAACTGGTCATTAGCTACTGATACTGGGATAAACTTATTGAGTCCTAGTAAAACACCAATGACTAACTTACAATTTTTGACCTTTTTTATCAATACCATCAAAGCAGTTAATGATTATGAATCGTTATTGCGTTCGTCTATTGCAACAGCAAGTAACGATCATAGATTAGGTGCAAATGAAGCACCTCCAGCAATTATTTCAGTATTTATTGGGGGGCAATTGACTAAAGTTTTGAACGAGTTAAAAGAAGTTACAAAAGGAAAATTGTCTCCAGAAGAAAAAACTGACTTAAAATTAAATGTGGTTGGGAAAATTCCAGAAGTGATTTTGGATAATACTGATAGAAATAGAACTTCACCTTTTGCCTTTACAGGTAATAAATTTGAATTTCGCGCCGTTGGTTCGTCTGCAAATTGTTCGAATGCGATGACTACTTTAAATACCATTGTTGCCAAACAATTAAAAGATTTCAAAATTGAAGTTGACGCATTGATTGATGCAAAAGCCATGAAAAAAGATGATGCTATATTTAATGTCTTGAGAGAATACATCAAGAAATTGAAGAAAATACTTTTTGAAGGCGACGGATACAGTCTAGCTTGGGAAGAAGAAGCGGCTAAAAGAGGGTTGAGTAATTTTAAAACTACTCCTGAAGCTTTAAAAGCAAAAATATCTAAAGAAGCATTGGAGTTATTCTCTGAAATGGGAATTATGAACCAAATTGAAGTAGAAGCGAGATACGAAATTGAATTGGAAGAATATGTGAAGAAAATTCAAATCGAAAGTCGTGTCTTGGGTGATATCGCTACCAATCATGTGACGCCAACCGCCATTAGATATCAAAATACTTTGATTGAAAATGTAAAAGGACTGAAAGATATTTTTGGAACTGAATTTGAAACTATTGCAAAAGAACAGATTCGATTGATAAGAAATATTTCGAAACATATTGAGGGAATCAATTCTAAAGTAGTCGAAATGACAAACGAAAGAAAGAAAGCCAATGTGTTGACAGATGCACAACAAATGGCAGAAGCGTATTGCAATAATGTAAAACCATATTTTGAAATCATCAGAGAGCACTGCGATAAGCTGGAGCTTTTGGTCGATAATGAATTGTGGACTTTAACTAAATACAGAGAATTGTTGTTGACTAAATAATATGGTCTCGATTGAATATAAAAAATGCTTGTCAATATTTTTGACAAGCATTTTTTTTGGATTAAATAATTTGTTTTTGTGACTATTGCAATTCGTGGTACATTTTAAATTTTAAAAGAAACTATTCCGTAATCCATTGGGATGATTTGTCCTGACATCGATTGTGCTTGGTCTGAAATCAAGAAGTTGGCCATTGAAGCGACTTCTTCGGTATTCAAATAGCCTTTCATTGGGTGGCGTTCTACCATGTTTTCTTTCATGCGGTCGTTTCTCAAGATGTTTGCGGCCAAGGTTGTGTCTGTAATCGTAGGCGCAATGGCGTTTACTCGAATGGTTGGCGCCAATTCTGCCCCCAATGATTTTACCAATCCCTCGATAGCAGCTTTGGATGCAGCTACACTCGCATGATACGGCATACCAAGTTTTACGGCAACAGTGCTAAATAATAGTATAGAAGGTTTGTTTCCTTTTTTGAGAACGGGTAGATATTTTTGTATTGTTTTGATAGCACCAATAACATTAACTTCAAAATCATGGCGAAAGTCATCTAGACTTAAACCAGTAATGGGTTTTAGATTAATCGTTCCGGGACAATAAATGATACTGTCAATATTTTCGATTTCAGGCAGTTCGTCTTTACTGATGTCCGCAGAAAAATGAGTGAGATTTGTATTTGTAATTTCAGGAGCCGTTCTACTGATGTTTATTACTTTGTTGCTTTGCAACTGCTGTTGTAAAATAGCATTTCCTATTCCTTTGCTACCGCCAATAATTAGGATGTTTTTCATCTTTTTGATATTTTATTTTGGGTGATTGGTCGCTGTCTGTTGCATTTGAATCTTCCTTCGATGAAAGTTCTAAGTTTGGCATGTTTGGTTCTTCTACCTTGAACTCTAGATCGCCAACGTTTAAAGCTAGATGGTTTCAGTTCCTGACGCATGTGATTAATGACTTCTTGTTCATTCAATCCAAATTGCATAAAAATGGCTTCAAAAGTGGTTCGGTCTTCCCAAGCCATTTCAATAATTCGGTCGCTTTCTATTGCGTTTAAAGGCAGATTCATCTTTTTAAATCTTTGTATTGATTGACAATTATATTGGCTTTTAAGTCAAATAGTAAATTGTATAGGCCAAAGAATGTTCGATTCATGTAAATAAAGTGTTTCGAACCTCGGCTTCCATTCATTTTTTTGAGGTTAGTATCTTTAGCAAATCGCTCTCCCAATTGAGCAATTTTTTCAAAAAATATTCCGTCTGAGAAATCAAAAGTTTCTCCTTGAAAAGGTTGGGTGAATAATGATAATAAATCGTAGAACATTTTCGAGAAATATTCTTTTTCTTCCTTTGTATCTTCTGGTTTGATGATTTCGAGTAAAGTAAGTTTAGCTTCGAAAATAAAAGGATCGTTGATTATTTTGGGATCTACCAATTCGAAATAAGGAATATAAAACGATTCAGGAATAATTTTCATACAACCAAAATCAATCGCTATTAATTGATTATTTTTATTAATCAAAAAATTTCCGGGATGTGGGTCAGCATGTACTTTTTTGAGGATATGAAGTTGAAACATATAAAAATCCCAAAGTGCTTGTCCTAATTGATTGGCAATTATAGGGTCGTTATTTTTAAATTCAGACAAATGAACGCCTTCCATCCAATCCATGGTTAAAATTTTATCCGATGAATACTCTGGATAATATTGAGGCATAATTAGGTTGGGAATATGGCTGCAAGCTGCTGCAATCTCTTGACTTTGCTGGAGTTCTAATTCGTAATTTGTTTCTTCGATTAATTTATCCTCAACCTCTTTGAAGTATTTATCAGAATCTTTTCCTTGTAAATTAAACATTCTAATTGCAACGGGTTTTACCATCGCTAAATCAGATGAAATGCTATTGGCAACTCCAGGATATTGAATTTTTACGGCCAATTTTTTACCGTCTTTTGTGGCTTTGTGTACTTGACCAATGCTGGCTGCGTTTACAGAATTAGCATTGAATTCATCAAATATTTCATTTGGATTTTTACCTAAACTATTTTTGAAAGTTTTTAAAACCAAAGGAGCAGAAAGTGGCGGAACAGAAAATTGAGATAACGAGAACTTTTCTACATACGCTTGTGGTAGGAAGTTTTTGTCCATGCTCAACATTTGAGCTACTTTCAAGGCACTTCCTTTCAAATCTTTTAGTCCGTCATAAATATCGGCGGCATTACTTTCGTTCAACTTGTCTTTGGTAAGTTCCGAATTGATGATTTTTTCTCCATAATATTTAATGTAATTCACGCCAACTTTAGCGCCGGTTTGCACTAATTTGGTAGCTCTTTCTATTTTGGATGTGGGAATGTGATCTAGTGTTTTCATTACATTTTTTGTGTTTTTTCTTTAAAAAGAAATTTACCAAAGTCAATCAAACTGTCTATTGGTGCTATGTTTATCAATTCAAAACTCAATTTTACCGACTTTTCGATAAAAATATCTGTTTTTTCAAAAGCGGCTGAATCATCTTCTATCCAGAATTTTAGTGTAAATAAAAACTGAATCCAAGCACTTTCTTGCAATCCCTTCAATTGAATTTTTTGAACTTTTTCTTGCTTTAGCAAATAGTTCTCGTCTAGAATTTCACCTATGTAATTCCTGAAATCGTTGCGCAAGGAAGTTAGTTGTGATAAGTTTTTCAACATGTTTTTATGTTCCTTCAATGTCATTGTTACGTAAGAACGATTCATAGTCAACATTTCGAAAAAAGTAAAGTAAAAACTCAAAAGTTTGTTTTTGGTCTCATATTCTGCATAAGCAGGATCTTTTTCTATTAAAGTAACGGTCTTCGAAAAAAACAAGCCAAAAATAGCTTTGTCAACGGATTCCAAAGTACCAAATTCTTTGTAGAAATCGGCTTCGCTGATATTGTTAGCTTTTGCAAATAAATAAACCGAATCGGGTTTTTTATTGTGTTCCAAAGTGTATTCCATATACATGGAGATGATACTTTCTTTATCTGTTGCGCTATTTTGAGTTGTCATGATTGTGTACTGTTTGAATTATTGAGTAAAGATACAAAAATGTTTAACAGTTTACCGAAAAGGTTAAACAAAAGTTTTGTTAATATTTGTTTTGTTGTATAAATGTAATGGATGTCGGTAAGCTTGCTAAAAGTACAATCAAAAATCTATATTCTTTTATTATCTTTGCGCACGCAAACTAGTTGGTCAAAACCACTTACATAATAACAATCCATGAGTTCAGATACTTCAAAAAGATATGCCCTTCGCGGGGTTTCGGCATCCAAAGAAGATGTGCATAACGCTATAAAAAACATTGATAAAGGATTATTTCCACAAGCATTTTGCAAAATTGTACCTGATTATTTGACTCAGGACGAGGATTATTGCTTGATTATGCATGCCGATGGAGCGGGAACAAAATCCTCTCTAGCGTATATGTATTGGAAAGAAACTGGAGATTTATCTGTTTGGAAAGGGATCGCTCAAGATGCGTTGATTATGAACATTGACGATTTATTGTGCGTGGGAGCAACCGATAATATTTTGCTTTCTTCGACTATTGGTCGAAATAAAAACTTGATTCCTGCCGATGTTATTTCTGCTATCATCAACGGAACGGAGGAATTAATCAAAGAATTGGACTCTTTTGGAGTAACCATTCATTCAACAGGAGGAGAAACGGCCGATGTTGGAGATATTGTTCGTACTATTATTGTCGATTCTACTGTTACAGCGCGCATGCCACGTAGTAAAGTCATTGACAATGCCAATATTAAAGCGGGTGATGTTATTGTAGGTTTGGCTTCATTCGGTCAAGCTTCTTATGAAAAAGGATACAATGGCGGAATGGGGAGTAACGGTTTAACGTCTGCTCGTCATGATGTTTTCGAAAAATATTTGGCTACCAAATACCCAGAAAGTTTTGACGCTGCTGTGCCAAACGATTTAATTTACTCAGGACAAGTAAAATTGACTGATGCTGTTGAGAATTCACCTATCGATGCAGGACAATTGGTGCTTTCGCCAACACGTACCTATGCACCGATTATCAAAACGATTTTAGATAAATACAATTCAGAAGATATTCACGGAATGGTTCACTGTAGTGGTGGAGCGCAAACGAAAATCTTGCATTTCGTGAATAATCTACATATTATAAAAGATAATTTGTTTCCAGTACCACCATTATTTCAATTGATTCAGGAGCAATCCAAAACCGATTGGAAAGAAATGTACCAAGTATTCAACTGTGGTCACCGTATGGAAATATATGTTCCAGAAGCTGTGGCTCAGGATATTATTGCGATATCAAAATCATTCAATGTAGATGCTCAAATCGTAGGTAGAGTAGAAGCAGCTGATGAAAAGAAATTAACCATTACTAGCGAATACGGTACTTTCGAGTATTAGAATATAGATTCTAAGTTTCTAAGTGGCTTAGTTTCTAAGTTATTTAGAGTCTTAGCAACTAAGAACCTTAGTAACTTAGCAACTTAAAAAAAAATGTACGAACTCGTATTTTGGCAATATCAAGAAGAGGTTTACCTCAATCATCAACTGGTTTATGAAGCCTTAATTGAAGAAGAAGCTGCTGAGGGATTAGAAATTCTCCCGGTGCAAGTGATACTTAACCGCATCGCTTCTGTTTTCTCAGACTGGGAAAAAGTAGACGAAAACAGTTGGCAGAACTCTAAAGGTAAAGGTGCTTTTCAAGTAAAAACCACACCAGAAAGTATTTCCATTGACTGCTACGGCACCCAAGGAAAAACGATGGACAAACTAGTAAGTGTCATGGAAGAATTCAAATGTCCATTATTTGATCCTCAAATCCCTGCACGTTACGATGAGTTTTACGAAGACGAAGAGTAGTATTTAGTGTTCAGTAAATAGTTTCAGTCTCTATCATAGTTAAGTTGAATGGTGATTGAGGTTTTTCTAGAACACAGATGTAAGGAATATAGAAATATAAAAAATCAGCGTAAATCCATAGTTAAACACAACTAAATTTGTATTTCCTCTACAAGTGATTCGCCTAAATAAAGACAAAGAAAATCTATGTCTCTATGTGTTAAAAAAAGACACGCAAGATTAAAAAAATAAAATAATTGGTTTAGTTTGTGATTTGAAAAAAATCTAACATTCCAATTCCTAAATACTAAATTAGAAAATGAAAATAAATCTCAAAAGTGGAATAGACAAATTGCTATTCGGGATGAAACAAAAAGACGTAATCGCAGATTATGGTAAACCTAGTAAGGAATATAAAGACGAAGATGACAACTTAATCTTAGTGTACAATACACTTAAAATGCGTTTGACTTTTTACCAAGATGAGGAGTTTAAATTAGGTTATATTGTAGCGTCAAGTCCAAATCTTGAGTTATTTGGTAACAAAATCATCGGCAAAAAAATAGCTGACGTCAAAAAAGACTTGGCTAAAAGTAGCATCATAAAATTCACCCAGGAAGAATTTGATACTTTTGAGAATTACTTCAACGAAGAAAATTGGATTATTTTCCAAACCGAATTTGACGAAGTAGTTAAGTTTGAAATTGGAGCTATCATCAATCAAAAAGATGAATTTGACTGGAAGTTTGGTAAAAAATAAAAATTACTATAAAATGAAAAAGCCGCTAATTGCAGAATTGGCGGTTTTTTTGTTGAATTTTTTGGTGTCAAAAATTTTTTAACCGCAAATTGCACAAATTTCCACAGATCAATTTGTGGAAATTTGTGCAATTTGCGGTTGTTTTTTATTTCATCAAAGTTTATTTTTTGTCAACTACAATTCGGTTTTCTCTATTAGCGAGTTCCCAAGCAAGGACAAAAGCAAGTTGTGTTCTTTTTTTTAAGGCATCAAATTCGATTTTATCAGCGGTATCAGTAGATCTGTGATAATCAGGATGCACCCCATTAAAAAAGAAAACAGATGGGATTCCAAATTTAGCAAAATTGTAGTGGTCGGAACGAGTGTAGTAATTGCTGGGGTCATTATTAGCGGTGTATCTAAAATCCACATCCAGTTTGGTATATTTTTCATTAACTGCTACCAGTATATTGTATAAATCACTCGATAAGCGTTCAGCTCCAATAGCGTAAACATAATTGTTATTTTGGCTGTGATCAGAATCGCGACGTCCAATCATATCAATATTAATGTCGCTCACAGTATTTGCTAATGGGAAAATAGGATTTTCAGAGTAGTATTTAGAGCCTAGTAAACCATGTTCTTCTCCGGTAACATGCAAAAATAAAATAGATCTTTTTGGCCCATTTCCTTCTTTTGCTGCAATTTTAAAAGCTTGAGCAATTTCCAGTAATGCGGCTGTTCCCGTGCCATTGTCATCCGCTCCGTAAAAAACTTGTCCATTCCTAGAACCAACATGATCGTAATGAGCTGAAAGTACAATGATTTCTTCAGGTTTTTCAGTCCCTTTTATAAAGGCACAGATGTTCTCAGAGTCATTTAAATACTGTCCGTTTCTAGCTTTTAAAGATTTAGAGGGGACTTTCTGAGAATAATTTGATAAGCTTTCTGGATATGAAATATCATTCTTTTGGTATTGACTGACTAAATAATTGGCAGCTTTTTTTTGTCCTAAAGAACCTGTTTCTCGGCCTTGCATGGAGTCAGAAGCAATAATGTAAAGATGTTCTTTTAATTCTGCTTCAGTAATAGTATTTAGATATTTGGTAGTATCGGAAGGTATTTTGATTTCAAATACTCTAGTATTGGCACAGGAAAAAGTAAGTAATACGATTAAAATAAGAATGCTTTTTTTCATTTCTCAAATGGTTATATGCGAAGGTGTTTAGTACGTTTATTAGAGGTAATGTAAACTATTAAATAGAATTTAAAACGAAAAGATTGCTTAGGTTAATTTCAATTTGAGATTTGGTGGTATTGTCATTACGAAAATACATTTTATTTTGAGAGTTTGATGCGTAGTTCAATAAAATATCTAAATCTATCTTTTTTCTATGGCTGTGGTTTTAATTCGAATGATCTTAGTTTGTTTCAGAAACGGTCGGTTTTAGGAGTGTTTTAAGTACTTAAGTTAAAAAATAGCGTTATTTTTGCACTTTAGTAGGACTCAAAAAACAACAACATGGAACAAGTACAACAAGAACTTTCTTCAAAATCAACACTTTTAATCAATAAAGAAAATAAGTATGGTGCTCATAATTATCATCCTTTGCCAGTAGTTTTGGATCGAGGAGAAGGAGTGTATGTTTGGGATGTTGATGGAAAAAAATATTTTGATTTCTTATCAGCGTATTCTGCAGTAAATCAAGGGCATTGTCACCCTAAAATTGTTGGTGCAATGATCAAGCAGGCACAAACTTTAACGTTAACTTCTCGTGCGTTTCATAATGACCAGTTAGGCGTTTACGAGGAATATGTAACTAAATATTTTGGTTTTGATAAGGTTTTGCCAATGAATACTGGTGCTGAAGCTGTAGAAACGGCTTTGAAACTATGTAGAAAATGGGCTTATGAAGTAAAAGGTATTGCTGAAAATCAAGCGCAAATTGTGGTTTGTGAAAATAATTTTCACGGAAGAACGACTACAATTATTTCGTTTTCAAATGATGAAGGAGCTCGCAAGAACTTTGGTCCTTTTACAGAAGGATTTATCAAAATTCCTTATGATGATATTGAAGCATTAGAAAAGACTTTAGCGTCTTCAAAAAATATAGCAGGTTTTCTTGTAGAACCTATCCAAGGTGAAGCGGGAGTTTTTGTACCAACAGAAGGATATTTAGCGAA
The DNA here is from genome assembly GCF_040703125.1 of Flavobacterium ovatum. Classification (NCBI taxonomy): domain Bacteria; kingdom Pseudomonadati; phylum Bacteroidota; class Flavobacteriia; order Flavobacteriales; family Flavobacteriaceae; genus Flavobacterium; species Flavobacterium ovatum. The sequence continues at coordinate 4,158,870 of NZ_CP160035.1, read as the reverse complement.
AGCCAAAGCACTTTGTGAAAAGTATAATGTATTGTTTATTGCTGATGAGGTACAAACAGGAATTGCACGTACGGGAAGACTATTAGCAACTTGCGGGAATTGTTCTTGCACAAATGGTTGTGAAAATAAACCAGAGGTAAAACCTGATATTTTAATTTTAGGGAAAGCGATTTCTGGCGGTGTTTATCCAGTCTCTGCGGTTTTGGCTAATGATGCGATTATGAATGTTATCAAGCCAGGGCAACACGGTTCTACTTTTGGTGGAAATCCAGTGGCTGCGGCAGTAGCAATTGCAGCTCTTGAAGTTGTGAAAGATGAAAATCTAGCAGAAAATGCGGAACGTTTAGGGATTATTCTAAGAGATGGGTTAAATAAAATTGCGGAACAGAATTCTTTAATTACTCTAGTTAGAGGAAAAGGATTGCTGAATGCGATTGTAATTGATTGTGATGAAGAGTCGGATTTGGCTTGGAATATCTGTTTGAAATTTAGAGACTATGGTTTGTTGGCTAAGCCAACACATGGAAATAAAATTCGTTTGGCACCACCATTAGTGATCACGGAAGGACAAATAGAAGAATGTTTGGTTATTATAGAAAAAGCAATGAGCGAATTTAAAATATAACATTTGTTTATTTAAAAAAAAAATTCAGTTCTAAAAAAATTAACCATCAATAAATTTAGGTTCATTTAGTTTTAGTAGTCTAAATTTCTTAGTGGTTTATAAAATGAATGGTTCTAGATGAATATAATTTTGAAATAAATCAACTATTGACCCGAGCTTTGCGTGAGGGATAGTCCAGAAGCATCGGGAGAAAAACCCATAAACAAGTGTAGCGATAGCGGAATTTGTTGAGGACTTGAAATGTCCCGAAACGTCGGGAGCCCGACCGATTTTTTTGGCGGTGCAAGCCCAAAATAATGACATTCTGTTGGTGAATTGATTTCGGTTAAAAAGAATTAATTTTTCAGTAGTACGTAAATTTGATTATTTTTTGGTTTTATTACGTATTAATACTTATATTTGCATAAGTATTAATGCGTAAGTATAAAATTGTAATCAAATTTGAAAATAGAATGGCACAATTTTTAAACCAATGGTTAAAAAGAACAAGAGTTATTTTCGAATTATTAAATGAAGATAAAATGAATAAGTCAAAAACACCAAAATTAACGATAGTAGGAGCAGGACCAGGGGATGTAGAGTTAATCACTGTGAAAGCGATTAAAGCGCTTGAGGCTGCAGATGTGGTTTTATATGATGCTTTAGTAAATGAAGACTTATTGCAATATGCCGCTGGTGCTGAAATTGTATTTGTAGGCAAACGTTTGGGTTGTCATGCGTACAGTCAGGATCAGATTAATGAATTGATAGTGGCTTTGGCATATCAACACGGACATGTAGTACGTTTGAAAGGTGGTGATCCTTTTGTTTTTGGACGTGGGAGTGAAGAAATTGAATTTGCTCATGAAAATGGTTTAGAAACAGCAATTGTTCCTGGGATTTCGTCTTCAATGGGAGTTCCTGCTTTGAACGGAATTAGTTTAACGCAACGTAAGGTAGCCGAAAGTTTTTGGGTAATTACAGGTACGACTTCGGACCATAAGTTATCTAAAGATGTTACACTTGCTTCGAAATCCTCGGCTACGGTTGTAATATTAATGGGAATGCATAAACTAAGCGAAATAGTAGCAGTTTATCAAGCGAATAGAACGGATGATTTGCCTATTGGAATTATTCAAAACGGTACGAGAGCCGATCAAAAGAAAGTGATTGGAGCAATTAGTACCATAGCTGAATTGGTTAAAGATCAGGGGATTTCGTCACCAGCGATTATCGTTATTGGTGAGGTAGTTGGGAATATTTCTAAATTGACAGAGTATTTAGAAGATGAAAATATAGAGGATGAATTTGTATATCAAAATTTGAGTTTTTAGCCTCAAGTCATGTCATGTTATAATATAGTAGAAAAACAGCTTTTAGAGCTGTTTTTTTGTGTTTAAAACAAAAAATAATCCCGTTTGTTAGAACGGGATTGTTGTATTTGATAAATCTAAATTGCTATTGCAATTCAACTTTGATCTTGTACTTATTTGAATTTATAATGGTATCAATAGAACTAAAGGTTGCAATACTTTTTTGTTCTTCTCTGAGACGTTTCATTTCAATTTGACGCAAACCGTGTTGAAAACGACTGACTTCTTTAAGTGTAGTAAGAATTAATCCGGGTACATGTGCAGTTTTCCCATCCTTGTCTTTAGAAACCATGGTGAAATAGGAAGAATTACAATGTTTGATTACGCCTGTTTGAATGTTTTCGGCTTCTACTCGAATACCCACAATCATAGAGCTATTACCTACATAATTTACACTAGCTTTCATAGTTACTAATTCCCCAACTTCAATTGGCATCAGGAAGTTTACCGTGTCTACAGAGGCAGTTACACAATAATTCCCAGAAAACTTAGAAGCACAAGCGAAGGCAATTTGATCCATTAGTGACAAAATATATCCCCCGTGAATTTTTCCACTAAAGTTAGTATGGGAAGGAAGCATTAATTCTGAAATGGTAATATGCGATGAGCTTACTGTTTTAAAAGTTGTATTCATGTATTCGTTCTTAGATTATTGTATTTCTTGTTTTTCAGATGTCAAAGCTATGAAATTATTTTTTGGTGCTTCACAGAGCGAACAGCAATAGTCTTCGGGAATGTTTTTAAATAAAGTTCCTTTGGCTATTTCTTGACTAATGTCACCATATTCTGAATTGTAAATAGTCAGGCACTCTTGGCATTGATATACATCTTGAATTTTATTTTCTTTTTTGATAACAGTAGATTCGTTATTTGTTTCTACAATTGAGTCTCCTAATTGGTTGAAATATTTTCGGCTTAATTCAATTAAGATATTGGGTAATTCTAATTTATCCACATCTTGTGCGTGAACAATGTATTCACGACTATTGGGGTCGAAATTTTTAGCATGTAGGACGTTAAAAGTATCTCTGATTTTTATCGATTCTAAATCCTTTGGCAATTCATTTTTTTCTACAACGATAGAGGTAAAGTAATGTCCGTCACGATTGTAGTCTGAAATTCCAAATGTCAAGCCATAAGTACTAATATCGAATTGATCCAAAGTTCTTACTAAGAATGTTTTTAGATTCAAAGCCCATTCGGTCGCCACAGGTAAATGCCAGTTCAGTTCCAATAAAGAGTGGCGGACGTTGATACCGTTTTGGCCAAGGAACTTCTCCCATTCTAATTTTTTATCTTTAGGAATTCCTTTTATGATAAATGATTTCCATGGCGTGATACATATTTTACCAATTTTACATTCAAAACATAAATCGCACATTTCTTTCAAGAACTGCAAATCATAAAGGTTATTTCTCCAGTACAATCCTAGCCAGTATTGGTCAATACCCATTCTATTCATTCCTTCATAATATGGGAAAGGATAAAAAGGGACATTCAAGGGCTTGTCAATAGTTCTATTATTAGTGTCTAAAGCTTCACTAACCAAACTGAAAATCATATCGATTCCACAGGATTCTTCCCGTACGATTTTTTCAATTTCATAATAAATTTCAGCAATATCCCAGCTGTAAATTAATACAGGATATACTTCCATGCGTTCCCATTTAGGCAAACGAATGTATAAGTACCAATAATCTTCATGCTCAGAGGCAATGAAGTTAACGTGTCCTGTAAATAATGGTACGAGCTGTTGTTTTGGATCGGTGATATTAACTTTTAAATCAGGTTGACTTTTGAATTGCTCCAAAACATAAAGAAACTTATTTCCAGTTAACCAAGGTGTATTTCTAAGTACATCGGTTGAAACATAAGAGGAGACAATGTTGTTACCACTATGTTCATCAGGAAATACAAAATGGTGCTTTCCATTGTTGTCTTTGTCTATATTTTGAAATCCTTGCGGGAATATAATATCTTGTCTAGAACCAAATGAAATTGTTTCTAGACCTTGATCTAAAGCCATGTTGACAATCTCTCTCAATTCTCCGGGAGATAATACGCCTCCTTTTACTATCAATCGTGTTAATTCCATTTTATTTCTCGTTTACAATGTTCGGTTTATAGTTTAAAAAGAGTAGTTAGAACCTAATTAGATATTAGATTTTTAATTTTCCACAAAGGAAAACTGACTACTGAACACTAATTTTTTATTTACATTTAGCCAATAGCTCTTTTACCTCCGTTTTACAACTTCCACAACCTAGACCTGCTCCTGTGGTTTTGCACAGTTCTGTGAAATTAGTACATCCAGTTTTGATCGCTTCTTCAATATTTCCGCTTCCTACTTGACTACAAGAACAAACTAATTTACCGATTACGGGTTTGGCTTGTGAACCGCTACCGCGTAAAAGCATGTCTCTTTTGTCAGACAATTCTATTTTGCTTTCAATCATCGTTTTGAATTCAGCAAATTCGTTTTTATCTCCCATCAAAATAGCACCAACGAGCAAATCGTTTTTAACGATACACTTCTTGTAATAGCGTTTTTTCAAATCAGAGAAAACAATCTCCTCGTAGGAATCATCATTTTCAGGAACTTCAATTTCTCCAATACTACATAGGTTAATATCTTCCAGTTTTAAAATATTCATCAAAACAGAACCTTTGTAATAACTACTGATATCACCTCCAATAAAATTAGCTAAAATATCAGCTTGTTCCTCAGCTGCTGAGGTAATTCCAAATAATTGACCGTTAAACTCAGCGATTTCACCAATAGCAAAAATATTAGGTTGAGAGGATTGTAAATATTGATTTACTTTCACTCCACGTCCGCATGCAATACCCGTTTCTTTAGCGATTTCGATATTCGGAATAGTTCCAATGGTGTAAACAATGGCGTTTGCTGTTAGGATTCGTCCACTTTTAAGTCCAATTTCAATTTCGTTAGGATTATCTGTTTCAAAAACAGTGCTTACCTCATTATCAAAGTAAATTTGGATATCTCTAATTTGAACTTCTTCGGCTAATAATTTACTGGAAATACGGTCTAATTGACGCTCCATCAATCGAGAAGCTCGTTGGATAATCGTGATTTTTACTTTTTTATGTTTTAAAGCCGCGGCTAATTCAAGACCTAATAATCCACCACCTACAATAACAACATGTTGCTCTTGTACGGGCAATTTTGTGCCGTCTAGGTAATTCTTTAATCGGTCAGCATCTTCTTTTTTTCTAATGGTAAAGCGTCCTGGTAAATGAAGTTGTGCATTTTCGGGAACAAATGGTCTACTTCCAGTAGCTAAGATTAGGGAATCAAAGTTGTGGGTGTTTCCATCACTATCTGTAATTATATTTTCGTTTTTGTTGATGTTTTCAATAGCAACACCCGATTTCATCGTAATATTTAGTTTGCTTAACGAGTCTGCTTTTATTTTTTGTAAACTGTCCCAAGAAAGTTCATCTGTTACATATTCGGGTAATAATACACGGTTGTAAAAAGGGTTTTCTTCATTAGAGAAAACAATAATTTCATCCCGAGTATTAATTTCACGGTAGTTTTGTATGAATCTAAAAGCGGCTGCTCCAGCTCCTACAACAGCTATTTTCTGAAATGGTTTTTCGTACTTAGTAACGGAAACCGTAGTAAATTTAAAATCAGGTTCTTTTGAAATGGGGTCAACAACCGTATTGGTTAAGTTGTTGGTTCTATTCAAATCGTTTTCCAATTGTTTCCCCCAATGCATCGGTAAGAAAACAACTCCTTCTTTGATGGAATCTGAAACCTTAGCTTTGACACGTACTTCACCATTTTTACTTAGAACAACAGCAATGTCTCCATCATTTATTCCTGTTTTAAAGGCATCAATAGGATTAATTTCAAGCATCGGACTCGGAATGTGTGACAGTAATCGAGATACTTTTCCAGTCTTGGTCATCGTATGCCATTGGTCTCTAATACGCCCCGTTGTTAAGATAAAAGGATATTTATCATTTGGTTGTTCGGAGGTGTTTTCAATAGAAACAGGCAAGTTGAAGATGGCCTTTTGCGAAGGCGTATAAAACTTTTTATCGGTAAATAAACGGGGAGTTCCAGGGTGTCCATAATCAGGAACAGGCCATTGAAACGTACCTTCGTTTTTCAAACGAGTATAATTTAAAAAGGAAATATCAATTTTTGTGTTTTTGGTTAGTGCACAGTATTCTTTATAAACTTCTTCGGTAGAATTAAAGTTGAAACCGCTGAAATTCATTTTTTTAGCAAAACGAGTTATGATTTCAACATCCGAAAGTGCTTCACCAGGCGCATTAATCCCTTTTGGTAAATAGGAAATACGTCTTTCTGAATTGGTCATCGTTCCTTCTTTTTCCAGCCATCCTGCTGCGGGAAGTAGTAAATCGGCAAATTTTGCGGTATCCGATTTATGTGAGATTTCTTGAACCACTACAAATTTTGCATTGGCTAAAGCTTTTTCGACTCTACGTGCGTCAGGCATACTCACTAGTGGATTGGTACAAATAATCCAAATCGCTTTCATTTTACCAGATTCTAAGGCATCAAACATTTCGGTAGCCGTCAATCCTGGTTTTTCAGAAATAGAATCTACTCCCCAAAAATCAGCTACTTCTTGACGATGCTCTGGATTGGCTAGTTCTTTATGAACCGCTAATAAATTTGCCATTCCACCTACTTCACGTCCACCCATTGCATTGGGTTGTCCTGTTAGTGAAAAAGGTCCAGAACCAGGTTTTCCAACATGTCCTGTTAATAAGGACAGATTTAATAAGGCAGTATTTTTATCTACTCCAATAGCACTTTGGTTCAATCCCATTGCCCATAATGACAAGAATCCTTTGGCTTTGGCGATGATATCTGCCGCTTGTTTAATTTCACTTATCGGAATCCCACATACTTGAGATGCTTTTTCCAAAGAAGTATTGACAATTAATTCTTTGTAAGCCTGATAGTTTTCGGTATGATTTTTTATAAAATCATTATCGATGTACCCTTTGTCAATCAAGCATTTTGCAATGGCATGATACAAATAAATATCAGTACCTGGAAGAATCTGCAAATGCAGGTCGGCAGTAAGTGCCGAATCCGTTTTTCTAGGATCAACAACAATAATTTTTGTTTTTGGATTTTTCTCTTTGTGTTGTTCAATTCTTCTAAACAGAATTGGGTGGCAATAAGCAGGATTGGCTCCTGTTATCAAGAATGTATCTGCCAATTCAATATCATCATAAGATATTGGCACAGAATCTTCTCCAAAAGTCTTTTTGTAACCTACAACTGCCGAACTCATACAAAGTCTGGAGTTGGTATCTATATTGTTGGTTTTCAAGAAACCTTTAACTAATTTGTTTACCAAATAATATTCTTCAGTCAAACATTGTCCAGATATATAAAAACCTACGCTATCAGGTCCATGTTTTTTGATGATTGAAGAAAATACCGCTGCTGCACGATCAAGTGCATCGTCCCAACTCACACGTTCTTTAGGGTGTGATTTACTCCATCTCATTTCGGGATATAGTATTCGGTCTGAAGTGTCATTAGCAACATAGTGCAGATTCATTCCTTTAGAACAAAGCATACCTCTATTTACTGGGTGGTCTTTATCTCCTTTTACGCTTACTCCATTTTTAGAATCATTGGTTACAATTATTCCACATCCTACACCACAATAGGAACAAGTCGTTTTTATTTCTGAATTTTGCATTGCTGAACTACTTTTTTGTTACTAAAACTAGGTCTTAATTAATTTCTAGGGTGTAAAAATACGTATTTTTACGTATAACTACGTAATAGAGATGATTTTTTTTATATTTTTGGGAAAAATTAATATTAAGTACCTATTTACATTATTATCGTTTAATATTTCGATTATGAAAGAAGATTTAGCAATTTGTAGTACTTGTGTAAATGAAAATTGTTTTATAAAAAAACATGTTCATTTAGAACAAATAAAGCAATTTATAGATAGAAAAAATAGTTTTCTGTGTAAAAAAAACCAGCAATTTATCATAGAAGGCGCACCAATTCAAGGGTTGTATTTTGTATATAAAGGAAAAGTTAAGACAATAAAAACGGGTATAAATGGTAGAGAGCAAATTGTGCGCTTTACAAAAGATGGTGAAACGGTAGGTTTTAGAGGATTTGGAACTAGTAAACGTTACTTTATAGGTGCCTATGCACTTGAGGATACTGTTCTTTGTAACTTCGGCAATGATGATATGCTAGAGATGCTGCACGCTATTCCTGAACTTACCTTTGATTTAATGTTGTTTTATGCAGATGAATTGAATAAGAGTGAAAACAATATTCGAAAAATTGCTCATATGAATGTGCGGGAGCGGGTAATAGATACACTATTATATATTTATCGAAAATTTGGACAAGAAAACGATTTAATCCAAATTGATTTATCTCGAAAAGAAATTGCTGATTTTGCAGGAACTACCGAGGAGCAGGTCATTAGGGTGGTGTCAAGTTTAAAGAAAGAAGGTTTAATAAACACAGTTGGAAAACGGATTGGTTTGATTCAGGTAGAAAAGCTACGGTCAGAAATTAAGGAACATAAGTATTTTTGATTTTTTTTTAATTCTTTAAAGAGGTTTTATAGATTTTAAGTCTGTAAAGCCTCTTTTTTTTTGTCTTTTTTAATAGTTAGTTTTCGATTTTTATTAAATATACGTACTTGTAACTAAGTGTTTTATTTTGATAAGTATAGTAAACACGGTGCTTTGTTGCGGTTTTCTGCTATTTAGCAGTTTTTAATCTTTCATTTTCACGTTATTTTTTGTCGAAAAAAGTTGTTTATGATTGTTTTTTAGATAGAGTATACGTATTAGTACTTATGTAGATTTGCTCCATACTAAAATTAAAATCATAGCAATGAAAAATTCAATTCAAAAATCAACAAGTAGTTTATCAAAAGTAATGTTGGCAGCGGTAGTAACCCTATTTTCATTCTCGGCAATGTCAGTGTACGCTCAAGGTGAGCCAATAAAATTAGGTTTCATTCCCTTGACAGACTGTTCTCCAATTGTAATGGCCAAAGAGCTTGGTTTATTCAAAAAATATGGAGTAGAGGTAATCGTAACCAAAGAATCTTCATGGGCCAATGTTCGTGACAAAATATTAACAGGAGAGCTAGACGGAGCGCACTGTTTGTATTCTATGCCGTTCTCGGTATACACTGGTGTAGGAGGAAAAGCAGGATCAGAAATGAAAATTGCCATGATGCTAAACGTAAACGGACAAGCGATTTCTTTATCAAACGATTTCTGCGGAAAAGTAGGTTTCAAACAAATGAACAAAGTGGCTCCAGTAGTGGCAGCCAAATTAAAAGAAGAGAAAGAAGTGACTTTTGCTATGACTTTCCCTGGCGGAACACATGATTTATGGTTGCGTAACTGGTTAGCAATTGCAGGTGTAAGTCAAAAAACATCAAAAATCATCACGATTCCACCTCCACAAATGGTGGCTAATATGAAAGTGGGCAACATGGATGGGTTTTGCGTAGGAGAGCCATGGGGTGGAGTAGCTGTAAAACAAGGAATTGGTTTTACACAAATTGCTTCTCAAGATATCTGGAAAGATCATCCTGAAAAAGCTTTAGTAGTAAACAAAGATGTTCCAGTAAAACGCAAAGAAGATCTTAAAAAAGTCATGAAAGCAGTAATGGAAGCTTGTATCTGGTTGGATGTTCCTGCCAATCGTAAAAAAGCAGCGTCAATCATAGGTAGAGCTCCTTATGTAAATGCTCCTGCAGAAGTTATTGAAAACAGATTAATGGGTGATTATGACTTAGGCTGTAGCTTAGGATCCAAAATGTATGCCACAGATTATATGTTGTTTCACAAAGGTGGTGCTGTAAACTTTCCTAGAAAATCACACGCTATCTGGGCAATGGCACAGTTTGTACGATTTGGTTATTTGACTGCAAGTCCAAACTACAAAGCGATTGCAGATAAATTAATTCTTACCGATTTGTACAAAGAAGTTGCTGCTAGTATGAAGGTAAAAGTTCCTGCAGATGATATGAAACCGTTTTCATTAACGATGGATAAAACTGTTTTTGATCCTGCTAATCCCGCAGCATACTTAAAAGTGGTGAAAAGATAAGCAAGTAAATATTCGATAATCCCTCAAATCTAGAGAGGGATTATCAAATAATATCATTCCATCAGTTGCATAAACAAAACATTAAACTAAAAAATATACAATCATGTCAAACACAACCTTAACACTAGAAACACTTGGAGAAGCGAAGTCAACTATGACTCCCTCTCAAAATAAAACTACCAAGAAATTCAACCTTTTTGGTGCGAAATTTTTAGAAAGCACAAAATCAATCTCTTTTGCAGCAATAGGTCTAATAATCGTTGGAGGATTTTGGGAATTATTAAGCAGCATAACCAAAGACGCATTACCAGGGCCAATTCCAACATTAACCGTTTTATACGAAATGGTTAGCGATCCGTTTTACGATTATGGACCCAACGATAAAGGAATCGGTCTGCAATTATTCAACTCTATCAAAACCGTATTATTAGGTTTCTTTTTAGGGTCACTAGTCGCTATTCCAATCGGAATATTGATGGGCGCTAGCACAATAGCCAAACAAATTTTCTACCCAATCGTACAATTGTTAAAACCAGTTTCGCCATTAGCGTGGTTCCCAATTGGGTTAGTAGTTTTCAAAGATACAGGACTTGCAACCATATTCATCGTGTTCATCACTTCGTTGTGGTCGACATTAATTAATACCTCATTCGGAATCAAATCGTTGCCACAAGACCATAAAAATGTGGCCAAAGCATTCGGATTTTCAAAAATGAGATATTTGACCAAAATCTTAATTCCGTTTAGTTTACCACATATCATCACAGGTTTACGTTTGTCAATTAGTGTAGCATGGTTGGTAATCGTTGCGGGCGAAATGCTTTCAGGAGGCGCTGGAATCGGATTCTTTGTTTGGGACAGTTGGAATGCTTTAAGTCTTGAAAAAGTAATATCAGCCATCATAATCATCGGTGTCGTAGGATTGCTTTTCGACAAATTATTTACTTATATCGAAAACAAAGTAGCTTACAAAGCGTAGAATATTTTAGATTTTTGAGTAACGAATAACGATTTTAGATTTTGTTAGAATCAAGAATTTATAAATAGAAGTAGATTTTAAAAGGTCTAGTCCTTCACAAATCGTTAATCACAAATCTTATTTTTCTTTGGGCGTGCCCCTACGGGTCGTGCTGTCTGTTCCCGCTTTTTTTGAGCCAAGAAAAATGGCTCAAAAAAGAGCTCCACTTCCATCACTCACGCAAAACCTACCAATTACCAATTCTCATTTCCATCACCAATTTTATATATAAATTCTTAAATCATACGATCATGAGTTATTTAGAAATCAAAAACCTAGAAATATCATTCCCAACTCCAAAAGGAAAATATACAGCCGTAAAAGATATTAATTTATCCATTCAAAAAGGCGAAATCATATCCATCATCGGCCATTCAGGTTGCGGGAAATCAACTATCCTAAATGCAATCGCAGGAATGCTTACACCGTCTCAAGGATCTGTAGTGCTGGACAATCAAAGCATCAAAGGACCAGGTCCAGATCGCGGAATCGTTTTTCAAAACTATTCTTTATTACCTTGGTTATCCGTTTACCAAAACATTTTTCAAGTAGTAGATTCTGTAATGAAATGTTCTACCGAAGAAAAAAAAGCTATTGTAGATAACAATCTAAAAATGGTCAACTTATTCGAACACAAAGACAAACTACCAGGACAACTATCGGGCGGAATGAAACAGAGAGTAGCCATCGCTCGTGCTTTTGCTATCAATCCAGGAGTGTTATTAATGGACGAGCCGTTTGGGGCTTTGGATGCTTTGACCAAAGGATCGATGCAACTTGAAGTGTTGAAACTTTGGAACTTAGACAATCGCGAAAAAACCATTATCATGATAACCCATGATATCGAAGAAGCTTTGTTCTTGTCTGACCGAATTGTGGTACTAAACAATGGACCGTCATCCACCATTCGTGAGATTGTAGAAGTGCATTTGCCAAGACCTAGAAATAAAATCGAAATCGTAAAAATGCCTGAGTACATCGAACTTAGAGATAAATTATTACACCTATTAACCGATAAGTTTTCTATCGAAGACATGGGAATGAAGTATAAAAATTAGTTTAATTTGTTTTGTTTGTTTCCAAATCCCTATCGCACTAGAACGATAGGGGTTTTTTGCTTTTTCGCCAGTTTTAACTTGTCAAAAAACAACTTTCTTATAGTTTTTATGCGGGAGATTTGTCTAAATGCTTGTTTATATTTAGGTTATAAATAAAATGATAGTAATTAGCCATAGGAGCTATTATTTACAAGTTTATACTTAAATTATAAAAACAACTTTCATGAACAATACTATTTTTGACTTTATAGGCGGTACCACAGGAGATTGGAAAATAATTAAATCAACCACTTTGATAGGCGAGTCTTTGCCAAAAGTGACGCATGTAGATAAAATTCAAAGTTCGTTAATCAATCGTTTTGAAGGGATTTGGTCATTGAAAGGAGTGATTAGTAATTTGCGCTACACCGAAAAAGCTGAAAAAGACAAACTCACTGCCAAACAAGAAGACCTCGGTCGAAAAAAAGCTACTTATGCCGCTTTCATTCCCATTCGAAAAAATGAAGCTTGGTGGAATCTGGCTCAAGATGAACGCCGACAAATCATGGAAAAGCAATCCCGTCATACGCATCATGGAATGCAATATTTACCAGCCATTGCCCGTCAATTGTTTCATTCTAGAGACATTGATGAACCTTTTGATTTTTTAACTTGGTTTGAATTTGCTCCAGAAGACGAACCTGCATTTAATGAACTACTCAGTAAATTGCGCCAATCTGAAGAATGGGAATTTGTAGATAGAGAGATTGATATTCGGATGGTAAGAGTGTAGTTTTTGTTTCTATTATATATAATGCAATTGAATTGGATAAATAGACTTTATAGTTATTTAAAATAAAGGGATTGATTTCTCCTTAGTTCAAAAACGGCTTTTAAAGTTTTGTAAATCAGGTAGTTTGTTATGGTTAATGTGTGAATGATATAAGGTATTTGCGAAATTTTATAACAGCTACTGTGTTCATTAAACGCACCTTTGTACAGACCAATTAAAATAAACAGTAGTAATCACTTTAATAAATTAAATAAAATGAAAAATAGTAAAAAAATAATCGGGTTGTTATCTTTAGTAGTGATGTTAACCGTAATGGGATGTAAAGACAAAGAAGCAGATAAAGAAGTTATTGTCATGCCAGGCACAACAACAGTAATTGAAAAAGAAACAACAACGGTTGATAGTTCATCAGGCACAAGTATTACTGTAGATAAAAATGGTTTAAAAGTAGAGGCTGACAAAGTAGATGTGAAAATAGGAAATTAGTACTCTTTTTAAACTGTAAGAATGGATTTTACACAATCCAAGAAAAACTCAAAGTCTGTTTAGGCTTTGAGTTTTTTTTTGCTATCCAGTCAATTTAAAATTATCTATTAAAGGAACATTCTGCTTCTAAAATAAGGAGATCTTTTTGGGACTCAAGAGCTCCTTTTGCTCTGCTAAAAGCTTCTTTCGAATGTTGGATAGCCGATAATTTTATGTCGGCGTTGTTGATGGTTTCTAATGAGGTAAAAGCCTTTTGTAAGCGTAACATTACTTCAATGTTATTGGCGCCATCTCTTGCAATAGGTCTGAAAGCATCATCAAAGAAATCATTCATCGAAATTGTTGGTACCTCTATGCAGTCATATTGTGTTTTTTCTGTTTTATGATCTTTGCTTTCCTGATTCCATAAAAACAACAATCTTTCTTGGCTACCAATAATTTGTATGGCAGTTCCAGGATCATTAATACCGGGAGACAAGGCTCTACTAGCAATTTCTGTTAAGGCGATAATTCCAAAACGTGGATCGTCTTCAAATAATCTAGTATGACCAACACGAATAGCATAGTTGATTTTTTGTGCTATTTTATCAAGGTCAATCTGTTTTACGGAGGCTACATAGGCAATAGTGAAATTTTCATGTACAAATTTACCAGGAAGACAATTCAGCCTAATTTTCAAATCGTTGTCTTTGGCCAATGATTGCAAGCCTGCCATGTTGATGTGTTGCACATAGCCTACACAATTGCTTGTTATTGCAGTACTTGCAATTGGTTCGCCTATAGCGGGCAATGCTTTTAAGTAAGGATGTTTGATGTATTCAGAAAGTGATTTGGCGGCAACGGCTTCCACTTGGTCGATGGTATGTTCCAGTCGTCCTAATCTTGAAATTCGGTCCACCCATCGTAAAAAAGTAAGGATGACAATGGTAAATAAAAACAGGGTAAATAGAAACAGTACAAACCGACCTGCTTTGCCATAATAACCATTATCTAGAGCAATGGTTGCTACAATACTAAAGATAAATGCCCCAATAAAAACAGAAAGTGCGTTTTGGGAAACATCATCAGTAACTACAATTTTGAAAGAGCGGGGAGTGGCATTACTACTGGCTGTAGAAAATGCAGACAGCATCGATCCTACTGCGAAAATAGAGATGACCAACATGCTGGCAGATATAGTGTCCAAAAGCCCCTCAATTGATTCTGTTTCAATATCGGGAACAAGATCGCTCAATCCTAAACCATCCACTTGATGTGCTACCAGCGCGCCCGCAACCGAGAATAAGCAAAAAAGAAGTGGGCGAAACCACAATTGTCTTCGAATTTTAGAATAGTAAATAAGGATGTTTTTTTTCATGATACTGTATTTTATCTACTTAACTCGTTTATAAAAGATAGGTTTCTTAAAAATACTAAATTAATATTGCAATTTTGGAACTAGACTTGAATTTGTTGTGTCGCAGGTAGTTGTGAAGGAGTTATCAATTAAGACAATTTCGTAATGCAAATCTAAAAGTTTACGCAATTATTTATCAGACTAATTGGGTAGACAATAGGAATTCGTCCGAAGTAAAGAGAGTATGAACGGTGGTGAAGATATATTTAGTTTTTCCATTAACTATTCGTCTATCGGGAATCTTCTTTTCTTAGGAGTAGTTTGATTTTTGTATGATAATAAAAACAGTTATTTTTATAAAAAAAAGGCTAATTTGTTTTTTACTATTTAGTTTGATGATCTGAGCACAATAGCAAGAATTGGTTGCATAGAAGTTAAGTTTTATAACCATTTTGGTTGTATGTTTGTCTAATCGGCTTGGGAAATAGTTGGCGATTATTAGAGATTTTCTCAATTGTTTTTTAAATACCTATTTTTATAATGCTAAATAAATGGTATCTAAATCTTTAAAATAGATTGTAATGAACATCAAAACAGTAATACTTATTATCATTAATAGTTTAATTGCATTGGTAATTACGGTCTTGTCTTTTTCATCCTACCAACAGTTTTCAAGCGTTTTGAACGATCGTATTTTACTGCAATTGAATTCGATTAAAACACTCAAGAAAAACCAGATTGAACATTTACTAAAATCAGAGTGGGAGCGGTTTGAGAGTTATGATTCGTACAACCAAAATATTGATAGTAGCGTTTTAAAACTACCGGATAGTATTAAAAAGATTGATGGAATTCACGATTTTACACCCTACCATGTTGCAAATAAAACGACCATAGGTTTTGTCTCTAACTCCAAAAAAGGGACGTTGATTAAAGTTTTGGATTACAACAAAGTAAAAAAAATACTACTTGAACGCACCGGAATGGGGAATAGTGGAGAATCTTATCTCGTAGGTGAAGATTTTCGAATGCGTTCTCAGTCTCGTTTTTATCCCAATAAAACTCCTTACTCTTTAACCGTGAATACAAAAGGTGTGGCAAATGCTTTTAAAGGAAAAAATGGTAGAGGAGTATTTAAGGATTATAGAGGTATTGATGTGTATAGTGTGTATAGCCTTATAGAAGTTCCCAATTTAAAGATGGTTATCTTGTCTGAAATGGATGTTGATGAGGTCACAATTCCGCTAAAAGAATTAAAAGAAAGACTGGTAGGTTTAACGCTGGCTATTTTTTTACTAGCGGTTATGCTTTCTCTTTTTCTTACCAGAATTATTACCAATCCCATCAAAAATATGCGGAATAGTCTCCGAATTATGGCCGAAGGAGATTATAATCAAACCAATGAATTTATAAAAAATTCTAAAGAAATAAAGGAAATGTTTGATGCTTTAGCCAATTTGAAAGCTTCTTTGCAAGGTGCCGTCAAATTTTCGGATGCTATTGGTACTATGAATTTAAATACCGATTATCAACCAAAAAGTTCGAATGATCTTTTAGGAAAAAGCCTTTTGGCGATGAGAGATAAGCTGATCGAATTTCGAAATAATGAAGAAAATACCAGAATACAATCAAAACGGATGTTGGTAAACGGTATGGAAAATGAGCGGCGCCGACTTTCGCGTGAGCTGCATGATGGTGTAGGCCCGTATTTGACTTCTTTGAAACACTATATTGAAAATAGGGTTGTAGATGAAGTGAAGAAAACAGAAATGAAAAAAATAGTAGATGATACTATTTCAGAAATCAGATTGATGTCAAACGCCTTAATGCCTGCTTCTATAGATGATTTCGGAATTGGAGTTGCGCTGACCAACTTTATTGAAAGCCTCAAAAAATCGACAAATGTAACTATCGAATATGAAGATTTAACCAAACAAGAAAATTCTAATATCACCAACCATCAGGCTATTAATCTTTTTCGAATAAGCCAAGAACTCATTAATAATTCATTAAAACATGCAAATGCTAAAAATATCCGAATTACACTTTCGGAATTTGATGAATTTATTTCGCTTTTTTATTTTGATGACGGAATTGGTTTTGATATTTGCACAGTCAAATTAGGTTTAGGAATTAGTAACATCAAAGAGCGGGTAGAAATTTGCAATGGTACCATTACCATCAATGAAGTACCTGGAAACACAACCTTTGAAATTGAATTACCCATAGAATTATGAACGAAATCAAATTAATAATAGCCGATGATCATGAACTTTTTCGAAAAGGACTTGCAGAGTTACTACGAAAACAGGACGACATAAAAATAGTCAAAAGTGTTGCTGATGGTATTGAGTTTATGGAGCTGATTAATAATCAGTTTGAAGCAGATATTGTTTTGCTAGACATTACCATGCCTAATATGGATGGTTTTCAGGTTTTGAAAGAATTACAAGCAACAGATTCAGGTATCAAACCTATTGTGATATCGATGCACAATGATGGCAATTACATCGCAAAATGTGCCAAAATGGGTGCTTATGGCTATCTATTAAAAAACACAGATGAAGCTGAATTGATCCTTGCCATTCGAACAGTGAATAAAGGAAAAAAATATTTCAGCGCCGAGATTTCTGAAAAAATGATCAACTTTATGTCCACTCAAAGCATTAGTGAAAACATTTTGTCAAATAAAGAAACAGAAGTTTTGGGATTGATCGCTACGGGTTTGACAACCAAGGGAATTGCTGCTAAACTATTTGTAAGTTCCCGTACCATAGAAACCCATCGCGCCAATATTTTGAAAAAATTGGAAGTAAAAAATACCGCCGAACTCATTAAAAAAGCAACAGAAATGAATTTGGTATAACACTTTAAAAATAGTCGCTATCCGTATTTATACGGATGGAGATTGGGTAGATTCCCATAATTCTAAACACCTATTACTGAATGTATCTTTGTAAGGAACAAAAAAAGTAATAGCCATGAAAGAAGTAGCAATGATTTTAGGAGTTTTATTAATTTCTTTTAGTGCGTTTGCACAAGCAGAAACTAATGTGAAACAGAGTGATTTAAAAGGGCCCGCTTATAAAAATTATAAAGTTTGGATGGATAAATCTGAGCCAATTAAAATATATACAGATAATAATAAACAAGCGCTCAAAGGACCAGCATACAAAAATCATCAAGTGTCGAGAGATACAAGAGAAAAAGACTTAGTTCTAGTAAGTACATCGGGTAGTGAAAGCCGAAATTTAACTGGGCCAGCCTATAAAAATCACGGACCTTGGGTAAAAAACGTAAATAAGAACAATGCAATTGTCCAAGTAGAAAATTAGAGACGGGATAGCTTATTATAAGTCAAATAGGTGTTTCTTTTAAGTGCAAATTGAAACACTAGACTACACCCAAAAGTTTAGGTAAATTTAAGTTAGTTTTGTTAATAATGAGCTCGATAGTGTATCGGGCTCATTTTTTTTGGGGTGGTTTGATTTGTTACGCATATTAGCTATCAATACGATATTGGAGTATAAAATATATTTAGGTGGAATTGCTGACAAATAAAGAAAAAGTTTAAATACGTACAAAAAAAACCGAACAAGAAAATATCTCCTGTTCGGTTTTTTTGGAATTAATAGATTTGGGGCAAAATATTAATGCTCCAAGAAATTGATTAAGTGTTCTCTATTGCTGTAATAGGTTTCGTGTTCTAAAATCGCTTTACGGTTTCGGGGGCGATCGTAGGTAATGTCTAGAATGTCGCCAATTTGTGCTCTTGGTCCCGAGGTCATCATAATCACTCTATCGGCCAAGAAAATAGATTCATCGACATCGTGGGTAATCATAATTCCTGTTGTTTTTTCTTTATCGAGAACTTCGAGTAAAACATCTTGCAATTCTCCTCTTGTTAAGGAATCTAGCATTCCGAAAGGTTCGTCTAAAAGCAATACTTGAGGTTTTAGTGCCAAGGCTCTTGCGATTCCCACACGTTGTTTCATTCCTTGTGAAAGGTCTTTGGCTTTTTTGTCGAAAGCTCCATCAAGTCCGACTTTGCTGAGGTAATATTTGCAAATGTCTTGACGTTGTTTTTTGGTAGCATTGGCAAAAACTTTGTCAACGCCCAATTGTACATTTTCTAGAGCGCTCATCCAAGGCAACAAACTAGGCGATTGAAAGATCACGCCTCGGTCTGGTCCAGGACCTTTAATTGGGGTTCCGTCCAAGATAATTTCGCCACTTGTAATTGGGTTCAATCCTGCAATCATGGATAGTAAAGTTGTTTTTCCACAACCAGAATGTCCGATAATGGAAACGAATTCGCCTTCTTTTATTTTTAAGTTCAAATTTTCGAGTACTACAAAATCACCCTTTGGAGTGGGGTAGACTTTGGTAATATTGGATAATTCCAACATGTATTTTTCAAATCCTTGTAGATCACGGGGAGTATTTTGAGTAAGAGTTGTTGTATCTGTCATGATTTTTAATTTTTAGCCACTGATTAAAAGGATTAATTCTGATTTCCTCAGTGTCAAATTTTTTAATCTGTGAAATCTTTGTTGTATTTCTTTAATTTCTAAAATTTGTTTTCCCAGAAATAATGTTTAATCAAATTTCATTGGAACCAAATCAGGCAATTCATATTGTGGAACTTCTAATCCTGCGGTTCTTTCTTGCCCAATTTGCATTAAATATTCAATAATCTTGTTTCTAAGTTTTTTGAAATTGTCATTGTGGTTCAATGCGATTTTGTTTCTTGGACGTTCAATAGCAATGTCAAATTCTGGTCCCAAAGTTGCTTTTGGTCCTGGTCGCAACGGAATCACTCTGTCAGCCATAAAAACGCCTTCGTCTACATCATTGGTAATCAATAAAGCGGTGCGTTTGTCTTCGCTCCAAATCGAAAGTATCTCTTCTTGCAAGTTTCCTCTAGTCAAGGCATCTAGTGCACCCAACGGTTCATCCATCAAGATTAGTTCGGGTTTCATAGCCAAAGCTCTCGCTACCGCCACACGTTGGCGCATACCTCCAGAAAGTTCTCGTGGTTTTTTATGAGTAGCATGAGCAAGATTTACTTTTTCGATAAAAGAAATAACATGCGCTTCTACTTCTTTGTTTGTCCAAGCTGGAAAAACGGCTTTCACTGCCATGGCGATATTTTCATAAACACTCAACCAAGGAAGTAAAGAGTAGTTTTGAAAAATAATTCCACGTTCGTGACTGGTTCCTGAGATTGGTTGTCCTTTAAATAATATTTCACCCGAATCCGGTTCGATTAATCCAGCTAATAAATTGACCAAAGTAGTTTTGCCACTTCCTGTAAATCCTACGATAGCTACAAATTCGCCTTCTTCTATTCTTAAATTGATGTTTCTTAAAACTTCGGTTTTGTTCTTGCCTTCACCGTATGATTTACAAACATTTTTTAGTTCTAAATATGCCATGTTTTTCTTTTTTTAAGTTGCTGAGTTTCTGAGTGCCTAAGTTTCTAAGTTCTTTAGAGCAGGTGTATCATAATTGCTAAGCCCTTTAGTTTGTTTATTCATTGGTTGTTAGTTTCTAAGTGACTATTTTTCTTAGAAACTTAGCCTCTTAGCAACTCTCTAATCCGTAAACGTTAGTAATTTTTGGAAAATCATCATCACTCTGTCTAGCATGAAACCGATAATACCAATAACAAACATGGCAACAATAATTTTCGAATTCGAATCACTTGAACCATTTTGGAATTCCTCCCAAACAAATGATCCTAAACCTGGGCTTTGTGCTAATAATTCGATCGCAATTAATACCATCCAAGCTACTGAAAGCGTGATACGCAATCCCGTAAAAATCATTGGGAAAGAAGATGGAAGGATAATTTTGAATATTTTTTTGAAAGTTCCCAATTGCAATACTTTGGCAACGTTCATGAAATCTTTGTCAACCGATGAAACTCCAACGCTGGTGTTAACCAAAGTCGCCCACATCGAGCATAATCCCACACTGATAAATGAAATAACAAATGATTTTTCGACATCAACATTTGTAAGCATTGTTTTTACGATCATCGAAACTAGTAATAACCAAACAACAGGAGAAACGGGTTTTAAAATTTGGATTAACCAGTTGAACGAAGTTCTTAAGGTATCACTCAATCCCAATACGATTCCGAGTGGCACAGCGATAATAATTGATAATAAGAATCCAGCAAAAACGGTTTTCAAACTCGTTTTTATTTGGTCTACAAATGATGGACGTCCTGTGTAAACAATTTCAGTTTCTCCGTTGGCAATTCGTTCAGCATTTATAGTGGAGTATTTGTCTATAAAATCCGCTTTTTTAGTAGCCATTATTAGGTGATCATCCCATAATTTTCCTAAAGCACCTACTACCATCACTGGAGAAGGCAACGAATTGGGTCTGCAACTGATATCTCCAGAAGCAATGCAGTCTTCTAATTTTTTTGCTGCTTCGGGTCCTTGATCTTTAAGCGCTTTTTCGATTTTTATTTGCGAATCTACATTAGCTAAATAATTCGAAAATGATTGCCATAAAAGAATAAATAGAAGTACAGATAGCAAAGGAAAAAGTATTCTTTTGAAAGTAGCTGTAGCGTTTTTTTTCACTTCTTCACCTGTTATTAATCGAATGAGCGGTTCTAGATAACCCAATCCCATAAAATTCACGGTTTTTATTGTTAATGTCTTCATAGTCTGTTTTATTTATTAATGTTGGTTTTAAAAAGGAGAATGGTATTTCGTAAAATGTGATTCGTACTTTTTAAATTATTCTGATCTAGTTTATTTTATTTTAAAAAATTAAGGATGCCACTACAGCATCCTCAATTTTAAATGCTTTTTATTTTATTTTAAGTTTTTAGATCGAGTAGGTACAACTATCCACGCCTACCAAAACTCATAACCCATAACTCATAACTTTTTCACCTTAATTCTTATTCCCAATTTTCATACTCTTAATATACTCCAATGGTTTTTTACCGTCGTATTGAAGACCGTCAATAAAGTCAGATGTTGCTTCTTTGTAACCGTCGGTTGTTGGAATATCAGCTTGCTCTAAGTTTCCTTCTTTGACTAATAATTCAGCTGCTTTGGTCCAAATTTCTGGTAAATACACTTCTTTGATTTTTGATGCATACCAATCTGCTGGTTGTGCTTCTGTGATTTGTCCCCAACGTCTCATTTGTGTCATGTACCAAACTCCGTCAGAATAGAAAGGGTAAGTTGCGTTGTGTTTGAAGAAAACATTGAAATCTGCTGCATCACGTTTGTCTCCTTTTTCATATTCGAAAGTTCCTGTCATTGAGTTTTTCAAAACCGCTTCGTCTGCACCTACATAAGCAGGACTCGATAATATTTTCACTGCTTCGTCTCTGTTTTTTGGATCATCCAACCATTTTCCAGCTCTAATTAAAGCTTTGGTAATGGCAATGGCTGTATTTGGATTTTTCTCTACGAATGCTTTGGTCATTACAAATACCTTCTCAGGGTGGTTTTTCCAAATGTCATTTGAAGTAATTACCGGAACTCCAATTCCTTTACTAACTGCTTGTTGGTTCCAAGGTTCTCCTACACAATATCCGTTGATTGTTCCTGCTTCCAGAGTTGCTGGCATTTGTGGCGGAGGAGTTACTGATAATAGCGCTTCGGCATTGATCATACCTTGTGCATTGTCTTTGGTGTACATTCCAGGGTTGATTCCGCCTGCTGCCAACCAATAACGCAGTTGGTAGTTGTGTGTTGAAACGGGGAATACCATACCCATTTTGAAAGGCTTGTTAGCGTTTTTATATTCCTTAATTACAGGAAGAAGGGCGCTTGCACTAATTGGGTGCACTGGCTTTCCATCTTTCAACGGCAATCCTGGTTTCATTTTTGACCAAACATCGTTAGAAACTGTAATTGCGTTTCCGTTCAAGTCCATGGAGAAAGTCGTTACCAATTTGGCTTGTCTTCCAAATCCAACTGCCGCAGCAATCGGTTGACCTGCCAACATGTGTGAACCATCAATCTGTTCATCAATTACACGGTCCAAAACGTTTTTCCAGTTGGATTGTGCTTCTAGTGTTACAAACAATCCTTCGTCTTCAAAGAATCCTTTTTCTTTGGCGATGGCCAGTGGCGCCATATCGGTCAATTTGATAAAACCTAAAGTTACTTGTGGTTTCTCCAAAGTTAGTTTTTCTGTGGTAGAAGAAGTTTCAGTTGTTGCTTCTGCAGCTCCTTCTTTTTTTGCGTCTTTTTTACAGCTGATAACTCCTAAAGCAGTTATGGCTAGTAATGAAATTTTAAATACTAATTTTTTCATCTTATTTGTTTTTAGTTCTTTATAACTTGATTATTTTTTACTTGAAAAGATTTGTGGATTGATGTTTACCATTACCCAAGCCCAGTTGTTGGTAGTTCCTGCAATTCCACCTTTAAGGGTTTCCATCGTGCTTGATCCAAACATTTGAGAATATCCTGCTACAACAACGACATCTTTATATAGTTTGTATGCAGCTGTTAAATCCACCTCTGTTCCTAAGTAAGCGTCTTTTTCAACTGGTCCAGCGAATACTTTATTAGGAGCATAGAATAGGTGTGGAGTCAAAGAAAGATTTACTTTTTTGATTGGGAAATCCAATTTTAACGATACATCTTGCAATCCTACAGAACCTGCGTGGTTCCCAACGTAGAAGTAATCCATAAAACCATTGAAAGCGTGGTTGGTTCCAAAAAGAGGGTTGAAAGATTTTACATCTGTGCTTAAATCGTTTTGATCTTTTCCTGATAAAAATTCATATCCTAGAGTTGCTTTTACTTTTGAACTTAATGCGAAAGTTGCATTGGCAGAAGCGTTGTAGGCAGAAACTTTGTTAGTTCCAATTTTTCCTGTTTGTCCGTAAAAACTAAAGTCTAAAGCTACCTTTTTGCCTTTATAGGTTATATATGTACCTAATGTTTGATTGTAATTGGTTTCAATTTCAGCAGGAGCTTTTAAGTAATCCCTACCTACGTTCATTGCCAAGAAACTCAATCCTACTTTGTTTGCATTGGTATGGTACCAAGCATATTGCATGTTTTTGTGATCTGTGTTGTATGGAGTAGATGGAGCGACTTTGTTTTCGTTATCTGCATTTAATACAAATCCTAAATCCAATTGATTTTTACTGTCTTTGTAAGTGATTAAAGCAGCATCATGGCTACGACCTTGATTAGCCCAATCCAAACCTCCTAAAATACGTTGGTTATCATAAGATAGTACTTGACGACCAATTTTTGTACTCCATTTATCAGTAAAACTATATTGTGCCCATCCTTCATAAATGGCAACTCCGTTTACATCACTTTTTGGAATCGTATTTCTATCTCCCCAAGTACGTAGATTTTGCAATGCCACTTTTACTTTTAATTTAGAATCACCGTAGTTTAAGTTTACTCTAGAACGTTGCCCTATAAAAGAAGTATGTTCTGTGGTTGGAGTTAATAAAGTTCCAAAACCGTTTGTATATTCATAACGTGGTCTAATTTGAATGTCGGCGTTAAATTCTTGTGCGTAGGTACTAGCGCTAATTAATCCTAATACTGAAAAGGAAATTGTTTTAAGTAGCTTCATAATAATGGGTTTAGATTGATAATTGTTTTTCTAATTATTGATAAGGCAAATATACGTACGTATTTATACTTATATGTATTGTAAAAAACAATAAAGAATAGGTTTTTAAGCGGTGTTTTATCAAATATAGTACAGATAAAAAACTGTTGTTTGACATGTTTTTTAGCTAATCATCTGTTTGTTAGTGGTATGTGAACTTGTGGTTTTTGTTTTTTTGTTTGTTAGAATCGAGTATTCTTACGTAAGTATTTAGTGTTTTTGAGTATAAGGCATAAAAAAAGCTCATTAAAAATGAGCTTTATGAAATGTATTTGTAGTGGGAATTTAGAATTGTTTGTGTTCTACTATTTCTCCTTGTAGTTTGTTAATTTGTACGAGGCTTATTTTTTTACCTACGGTATTTATTAAAGCTTCTTTTTTGAGACTCGAGAAGATACGCGTCACTTGCTCATCTGTAGTTCCTGCAAAATCGGCAATTTCTTTTCGAGACAAACTCACATTGATAAGATTGTTGGTATGTCCAAATTTGTTGTATAAGTGTAATAAGGTGTCAATTACTCTTTCGCGTACATTCATTTGGGCAATTTTTTTTACTTTATTTTCGCTCTTATTGAGTTCTTCGGCATAAAATAGCATCATATCATAGGTGAACTCAGGAATGGTTTTGAGTATGCTTTCCATGATTTCATTACTGAAATTACATAATACAGTATCTTCTATAGCAGCTGCTCCTATAAGGTAACGGTTTCTTGTTCCAAATCCTCTAAATCCTATAGTATCTCCTTGAACTGCCAAACGAACGATTTGCTCTTTGCCATAAATTCCCGTTTTTATAATTTTTACTTTTCCTTGGTATAAAAAGTATAACCCTTGTATTGGTGCGCCTTCAATCATGAACTGCTGACCTTTTTTGCAAGCAAAAGTATTTTTTTGCAATACAAAATCTTGCATCTTTTCTAGATGCAGGTGTTTTTTTATAAAACAGCTTGCATTTTCACAAGTACTACAATCGGCGTTTAATCTTTGCATGACGTTTTGATTTTAGAAGATTTCTTCTATTTCTTATAAATTTAGTTAAAAATACGTATTTATACTTAATTGTATCGATTAAAGTAATTCGTTTTTGTGTATTTGAGAATTTGGTAATTAGATAGGGTTATTCTAGTTATTAAGCAAAATTAGACACTAATTTATATTGGTTTTGCAATTGCCGTTTTATTAATTTAGACCAAAATTAAGCCGTTCAATTTGGGTAGTTGTGTCCCAACTGTGAAAAAAAATACAATTTTTATTTAGTTTAAAGGCAAATATAAAACTACATTTGCGCTCGAATTGAGGTTGCTTTTTAAATTTTAAAGAGCATTAAAAGGGAATCAGGTGGTAGATTAATCATTGCTTTTGCCAATAAAAATTAATCTAAAATCCTGAGCTGTTCCCGCAACTGTAAGCTAGAAAGCTTGTTGTTATCTACACAACCATTGTTCCCCTTGGCGAATGAGAAGGTAAACAACAAGACGCAAGCCAGGAGACCTGCCTTTTTTCTTAACTAATATAAATCTCTCGGGAAAAAGGGGTTTCAAGTATTATGACAAGAAATAACTCGATTTTTTACATCTTATTTTTGATGTGCCAGTTTGTATGGGCACAATCCGACAGTATTCATAAGTTAAAGGAAGTTGTCGTTTCAGACACTTACCTTAAACAGTTTAAGAATACGCAGTCTATTCAGCATTTGAATGATTCCTTAATCAGTCGAAATGGAGCTTCGCTTACCTCACTTTTGAATTTCAACACGGTACTTTATTTTAAAGAAAATGGTCTGGGAATGGTTTCTTCTCCATCTTTTAGAGGGACTTCGGCACAGCAAACAGCAGTAATTTGGAACGGAATAAACATTAATTCACAACTTTTAGGGCAAACCGATTTCAATACGATCTCAACTCGTGGCTTTAATTCGATTGATGTAAAAGCAGGTGGCGGAAGCGTTGTCTATGGTAGTGGTGCTGTTGGTGGTACAATTCATTTGAATAATGACTTAAAATTTACCGATACATTTACCAATGATTTGCAAATTAACTACGGTGATTTTAATACGCTAAGTGCGGTATATGGAATTACAGCTGCAACCCAAAACATCAGTTTTGATGCTAGTTTTTCTCGCACTAGTTCTGATAATGATTTTAAGTTTGTTGGTAAAGAAGATCGGAATTTAAATGGGCAATATTATAATAATGTGCTAGATGTAGCTTTTGGATATAAAATAAATCACAAGAATAGCTTGAAATTTTATAGCGAAATTTATGATGGTGAACGTCATTTTTCCCTAACCTCTCCAAATGCAACCAAAACAAAATACCAAGATTTTAATACTCGAAATTTACTGAGTTGGGGCAGCTCATTTGGGATTTTTACGACCGATTTAAAGTTAGCTTATATTACAGAGCACTATAATTATTTTGAAGATATCAATAGGGACGGACTTAGTTCTGGAGGCGTGAGAAGCTTTATTGGAAAGTACAGTCTTGATTATACAGTATTTAAAAATACTAAAATAACCACTCTTATTGATTATACAAGGAACAATGGAACGGGTTCTGGAATAGAAAAAAATAGTCGTGACATTGCAGGTGCTAGCCTTCTGTGGAAACAACAATTAACGCAGCAATGGAATTACGAAGGAAGTCTGAGGAAAGAATTCTCAAATGTATATAAAAGTCCCGTGCTTTTTTCTGTTGGATCTCGATATTCTTTTTCTAAAGTATATGACTTAAAGTTTAATTTTTCTAAAAATTATAGAATTCCAACCTTTAATGATTTGTATTGGGTCGGAAGCGGAAATTTAGATTTAAAACCGGAGCAATCCTATCAAATAGAAATTGGAAATGATTTTCACTATAATGGTTTTCGAGCAACAGTTACGGCTTACGGTTCCAAGATTGATGATATGATTCGCTGGTTGCCTACAAACTCCGGGAATTGGTCACCTATCAATACCGATAAGGTTGCTATTTATGGTGCTGAAGCTTTGTTGGGGTATTCAAAAAAATGGAATTCGCATAGTTTTGGTTTTAGTGGAACCTACTCTTATACGGTTTCAAAAGACGAGAGAACTCAAAAACAACTTTTCTACGTGCCATACCATAAACTTACGGGAGCATTGCAATACAATTACAAAAAAGTAGCTGCCTATTATCAGTTGATGTACACTGGTGATGTTTTTACAACTTCAGATAATAGTCCTAAGTATATTCTAAATGCTTACACTGTTTCTAATGTAGGGGTTGATTATAATTTTAGCAAAAAAAATATTTTTAAAGTAGGTATAAAAGCAGCCAATCTTTGGAACGAAAATTATCAAGCGCTACCTAGCCGCTATATGCCTGGGCGAAATTTAACTATTTATTTGAATCTTAATTATTAAAAAATGAAATTTAAAAAACACTATGTAAGCATTCTTGCCATTGCCTTTTTGTTTGCTTCTTGTACAAAGGATGATGTTGCAGAAAATGATGTTCCGTTAGGAGCCTATGATAACGGTATTTTAATTTTGAATGAAGGGAATTATGGTACTCCAAACGCATCAATTTCCTATATTTCAAATGACTTTTTGACATTTCAAAACAATATTTTCTTGACTGTTAATCCAACTAAAGTATTAGGAGATGTAGCACAATCTATGAGTTTTGACAATGACAAGGCCTATATTGTTATAAATAATTCGAACAAAGTCGAAGTAGTAAATCGATATACTTTTGAAAGTTTGGGAACGATAACTGAAAACATAAAAAATCCACGTTTTAGTGTTGTTCTTAACGGGAAATTGTATGTTACAAATGCAACTTCTAAAGCAATTACTATTTATGACGCAACTACATTCAGCTATATTGCTTCAATTGAGTTGAATAAAACAGCCGAAAAAATTGTAACTGCAAACGGAAAGTTATACGTAATGAATGGTGCTTATGGGTACGGAAATCAAGTAACGGTTGTAAACCCAACAACAAAAGCTATTGTATCGACCATTACTGTTGAAGAAGGTGTTAATTCTATCGAAGAAAAAAATGGAGTGGTGTATGTTTTATGCGGAAATTCAGCTAGAAGTAAATTGTTTAAAATTAATTCTTCTTCAGATACGGCAACTTCTTTTGAGTCTACCACATTGACAGGATCGTTGAACATGGATGTTGAAGGAGATAAAATTTATTATACAAGTGGTGCAGGAGTTTATGTGATGAATACTACCGCAACTAGTTTTTCTGAAACAGCTTTAATCTCAGTAGCGTATACTCCTTATTCTACTTTTTATGGATTTAATGTTATAGATGGGAATATCTATACGGCAGATGCCAATGGATTTACAGCCGATGGTACAGTTACGGTGTACAATTCAACAGGGACTGTGGTTAAAACATTTACGGTAGGCAAAGGTCCAAATAGCTTTTACTCAAACAAATAAATTAAAATTATAATCAAATAAGAACTGTCTAAAAAGTATTTTTTTTATCCCAAAGGGAAAAATTAAATAGCTATCCTAAAACTAATATCTAATACTAAATTTTAAAAAAGTAATAGATCTTGGATGCAGATAGGCTTTTTAGACGGTTTTTTTATGCACTAAAAAGAAGAAATTATGAAAGGAAAATTATTTTTAAGTCTATTTTTATTGACTATTTGTGGGTATTCACAATCGTATCCAGGTCCAGCAGGACAGGCAGGTTCGACGGCTATAGCAGGAACAAGTTCTGTTTTTAAAGCTTGGGCAACCGGAGCAACAATTACTCGTGGGCCACAAGATATCAAAAATCCAACAGGACCAGTAGCTACGGTAGGTACAGCAGATAGTGCTCTAGGCGCGCCCAATGGTTCGGGTGTAGTGAGTTTGGGCGATGGTGGTAGTGCCATTGTAACTTTTGCAAAGCCAATTATGAATGGAGATGGTTTTGATTTTGCCGTTTTTGAGAATGGCTTTTCGGATACCTTTTTAGAATTAGCTTTTGTTGAGGTGAGTTCAGATGGAGTGCATTTTTTCAGATTCCCTTCGCACAGCGAAACACAAACTACAACTCAAATTGGTGGTTTTGGTTCTGTAAATGCAACATACATTCATAATCTTGCAGGTAAGTATAAATCCAATTATGGAACGCCATTTGATTTATCAGATCTTGAAGATAATGTTTTATTGAATAAAGATATAATCACTCATATCAAAATAATAGATGTTATTGGTACCATTGATCCTTTGTATGCTTCTTATGATAGCAAAGGAAATATTATAAATGAACTGTATAGCACTCCTTTTGCCTCTGGAGGGTTTGACTTAGACGCAGTGGGTGTTATCAATCAAAACGAAAATTTGGCGGTTAGTAATTTTAACGCTATTGCTTCGCTTTCTGTTTATCCTAATCCTGTTTCAGATGTTTTGTATATTGAAACAGAGGAGGAATTTACGGTAACTGTTTACGATTTTACGGGTCGTTTGATTAAAAATAGTAATAGTACACAGGGAAAAGAAATGCGCGTTTCTGATTTAGTTCCTGGGAATTATTTGGTCGAATTTGTTGTTGGGAAACAAAAAACAATCAAGAAGATTGTCGTGCAGTAATCCGTTTAAAGTAGAGTTTAACTATAAAATCCCGTTTTCATCATCTGAAAACGGGATTTGTTATTTTATAAAACCAAGAAGTTAATATTAATTTTTTCTATCGATTTGATTTGCCATTCCGGGTTGTTTTTCGTTCATCATGTTGGTGATGGTTACGTGCATCCAGATCAAACAAATTGCAGAGAAAAGCAATACAAAAATCCAAGAACTAGACCAGATTCCAGTTGTAGTTAATAGGTAACTAAAGATAATTGGACAAAAGAAGCCACCTAGTCCACCTAGTAATCCTACCATTCCACCAACAACACCGATTTCGGTAGGGAAATATTCTGGGATGTGTTTGTACACCGCTGCTTTACCAATTCCCCATGAAATACCAATCAAGATTACTAAGACTAAGAACACCCACATATTGGCGTCAAAGTTGATTCTTGTTACTCCTTTGGCAATTAATTCTTTCTTGTTTACTTCTTGGTTTTGCTCCACAATTACTTTTTGCCAAGAGGACTTAGTTGGGAAAATATTCCCTTGTTCTGTGGCTTCTGGTTTGGAATCAATGGCATATTCTTTGTCTCCAATAGATACTTTCTCTGGTGAGATTGCGGTCACGATTCCTTTTTTACCAGCCATAACACCTGGTCCTGCAGTGGTGATTTCCATTTTTGGAATCATCAACAAAGCACTCAAAATAACTGAAGAACTCAATACCCAATACATTACTTTACGAGCTCCAAATTTATCAGACAAATATCCTCCAAAAGCACGAATTACTCCAGACGGTAAGCTAAACATGGTGGCAAACATTCCACCCATGACCAAACTTGTTGAGTAAACATTCATAAAGTTGGGTAGTAACCATTGTGAATACGCTACAAAACATCCAAATACTAAGAAATAATACGCTCCAAAACGCCAAACTCTAGCACTTTTTAAGGTAGTAAGCATTTGCGGAATCGTACGGTTTGATTTTTCTAATTTTCTGTTTTCTGCAAAAAATAAGAAGATTAATCCAATGACTAATAAAACAGCTCCATAAACTATTGGAAGCATTTTCCATCCGTTTTCAGGGTCTGCAATAGAGAATTGATTTAGTAATGATGGCGCTACAAAAGTTGTAATAGCGGCGCCTGCATTACCCATTCCAAAAATCCCCAATGCTCTACCTTGCCATTCTTTTGGATAAAATATTGAAGTGTATCCAATTCCAACGGCAAAGCTGGTTCCTACCAATCCAAACAAAAAGCTTAAAATAGCAAACATGAAAAAGCTATCGGCCAATGGTAAAAGGAAAAGCGGAATAGAGCATAAGAGAAGTAAGGTGGCAAAAACATATTTTCCGCCATATTTATCTGTTAGGATTCCAATTGGTAAACGCATGATAGAACCGGTTAAAATCGGGATTCCCAATAACCATCCTACTTGTACAACGCTCCAGTTAAAAATACCTTTGTCTACTAAGAAGGTAACTAGTACACCATTTAATGTCCAACAAGCAAAGCAAATTGTAAATGCCAGCGTGTTGAGGAATAACATGCGGTGTGATTTTGATAAAGAAGTTGTATTTTCCATATGTACTTATATTTTTTTTGACAAAGATAAGTAGTAAATGCTAGTGAAAACCTGCGAAAACGCAGTTTTTGAAAAATAAATACGTATTTTTACGTAATAATACGTAGTTTTTGTTGTTTTTGAGATTTTCGTTTATTTTCAGGCGTTTTTTGAGGTTTATTCATAGTGATATGATGGTTTATTTGGGCATGTCCCGCTGAAAAACGCGGGCCGGGCTATCCGTTCCAATCTTTTTTGGGGCAGAAAAAGCCCCAAAAAAGGATTTCCACTACTATCCCTCATGCAAAAAAAAAGTTTCGATTTGAGTATTTATTGAAAGGAGATTTGTTGAATTGCGTCGGGATTTATCCCGATGTTTTAGGATTGATGAGGTACAATGTTTTTAGATTCCATTATTTTGGCTAAAGCCCTGTGCGGATTGTATTGTGTAATCAGGTTAAAACCCGATTCTATTGAATTGTGATTTACAAATTATTGCAAAACTTCTCATTCTAAGTGCGAAAGGAATTCGTGGAATTTTATTTTAATTCGTGCCTATTCGTGTTAATTCGTGTCAAAAACCTTTGATGCCTCAACCTTAAAATGGAGTATAAAAAAATCCGTTCCTTCAAAATTGTTTTTTGAAGGAACGGACAATATGTTTTTTAAACTTTAGATTTACAACAAAGAATATTCAGTTGCTTTATTCGAAAGTTCCATTAAATTTTTGACTTTTAATTTCTTCATCAGGTTGAAACGGTGTACTTCGGCAGTTCGTTTACTGATTTCGAGTGTTTCGGCGATTTCTTTATTTCCTTTACCAGAAAGCAATAATTTTAAAATTTCTTTTTCTCTTTTGGTGATTGTCAATTCCTCGGCCATTGGGCTTTTTTGCTCAACCGCACCGCCGTTTGACAATTGGTTGATTAATATAGACGAAATATCTCCTGTGAAGTACTTACCGCCATTACTTACGGTATGCAATGCTTTCAAGAATTCTTCTTTGCTAGATCCTTTTAGTAAGTAGCCGTCTGCACCAGCTTGGATTGCTTTCAATACGTATTCTTCTGAGTCGTGCATAGAGAGTACAATTGCTTTGACGAAATTTCCAGATTTACGTAGTTTATCTACGGCTTCAATACCAGTCATATTTGGCATACGAATATCGATAATCAGTAAGTCGGGTTTGGTTTCTTCAACAACTGTAAGGGCTTCAAGGCCATCTGTTGCTTCGCCAACAACGACTATGTTTTCTTCAGATTCTAACAAGGATTTTACTCCATCTCGTACAAAAACATGGTCATCTGCTAGAACTACTCGAATAATATCACTCATAATGTACTTAAGTTAAAATAAGAATGTGTTACGTATTAAACACTAAAATAGGCTGCAATATACGTATTAATTCTTTAGTTTTGAAAAAAAAGAGTAGAGGCGTTAGTGTATACGGATGAGGTTTTAAAATAAAATATTCAGCCACGAATTACACGAATGGTAACGAATTTGAATGTGGTGTGATTGCTTCGCCTGTTCGTTTTCGGTCGGGTTGTGGCCAAAAATTACTGTTGTGTTTGTTCTAATGAACCTGTCTGCTTTTTTAAAACATAGAGACTTTGTACTTTCGTGCCAAATGTAGACTTAAATAGGAATATTGAAAGTAATTCTAGTTCCTTCGCCAACAATAGAGTTAAAAAACACACGACCGTTTATGTATTGAATTCGCTCTTTCATAAATAGCAATCCCATACCAGATTCACTGGTTTTCTTTTGGTCTACCGTACTTAGGTCAAAACCTTTGCCATTGTCGTCAATGGTAATACTTAGTAGGTTGCTACTGTGCGAAAGTTGCACTATAATGTGTGAGGAATCCGCATATTTAATGGCATTGTTAATCGCTTCTTGGGTTAGTCGATATAAATTTATTTCTATTAATGAATCGAGTCGTTGGTCAAAATTAGTTTTGTTGTAAAACAAAATATTTTTCCCAGTCAATTTGGATAGTTCTTGTGTTAGTTTGGCAATTGAGGATACAATTCCATGATCGCTTAATTCGGGCGGCATTAAGTTGAAAGTAGCTGTTCGAACACCTTTAATAATGTCTAAAGATAATTTTTTAAGGTACTCAATTTTCTGTGCCGACTTCTCTTTGTCGTCCAAATTAATGCTTTCGAGACTAAATTTTAAGCCCGTTAACATTTGACCAATTCCGTCGTGAATTTCTCTGGCAATTCGGTTTTGTTCGTTTTCTTGGTTTTCGACAATTCTACTCGAAATGATTTTTTGTTGGTTTATTTTTTCGGCTATGTTTTCAGCGCTCAAGCGTTCTACTTCTTGCTCTGCATTTTTTCGAATAGTAATATCAAAACAAATAATTAACAACTCTGATTCTTCTTTACGGATAGAAACCGGAATCATAGATAAGTCAAACCAAATCGATTCGTTATTGTTATTTGTAAGGTTTAGTTCGCCTTGCCAGCCGTTTCGTTGTTTTCCGCTTATAATTCGATCAACAAAAAGTTGTTCGCTTTCTATAGGTGTCAGTATTTTTGAGAACTTCTTATCAGCCTGAAAAGCGGTATAGTTGATGAGTTTGGCGAATTTTTCTCCAATATGAATAATCGTTCCGTCATTGGCGACACGGCAGTAGAGCAAGGTATTCTCCATCGCATAGTTGAGCGATTTCAACTCCTTGACAGAATTCTCTTTTAGTTCGCTCAAAACTTCGGTATTGTAGGCGAGTTTGAGTGCTTTCTTCTCAGAACTTAAAAGCTGAAAAATAAGCTCCTCGATCCTTTTATTGGTGGGTTTAAAAATAAAATGAAATTCCAGTAACAAAACCATTAAGGTGAAGGCTAAAATGCCGTATTCTATATTGCGCTGTAAGGTTACTTTGTGGTAAGCCTCTTTTTCATATTGTCCTACAATCAGATTCATTTTTTTTAAGAAAAGAGCCTGATTGTCTAGTATTTTTTGAATTAAAGATTGGTTTTCAATTGGACCATCACCTGCTTTTCGATTTTGTAAAATGAGTGTTGTAGTTTGTACAATCGAATCAAAATTTGGATTGATACTTTCGAATAAAGCGGTCATTTTGGCACTATGATCAGCCGGAAAATTCAAACTTTCGTTTCCAAATTGCAGTCCTATTTGAGTCCCTTTCCAGATAGCAACTGTTTCCTGGATTTGGTTGATTTGCTGGTTTATTTTATCTGAATCGGAAATGGTATTGAGTATCAGAATCTCTTTTACTAATTTTTGACTCAACATTCTTTGTTTTCCAGAGATGTTGATTAATCGGGAGTCATCCATTTGCGTATTGATATTATATTGAATCAATAATTGACTCAATAATACCGTTATGGCAATAGTGACTAGCGCAAAAATATAACGCTTCTTTAAGCTTTTGAAGTTAAAGTTTCTGGTAGATTCAGATAGATTTTTATTCATAGGCTTATAGTCCAAGTGCTTCTTTGATCAAATCAAGATTTGCTGCTGTGTAATTGATTTTTAAAGCAGCTTGGTGTCCCGCTTCAGACATTTTATTCCATGTCTTAAGAATGATGTTTTTTAATTTTTCTGTGTCGTGTTTTGCTACAAAAGGTTCTAAGTAGTACTCTAGAAATACCAGACAGATAACATCTTCCAGTAATTGAGTTTCAGCATCTTTTTTAAGTAATTTCTTTTCGATCAAGAAAGTAACTCTAGCAATAAATTCAGCATCATAACCTGCTTTGCCAAGTATCTCGGCCGTAGTTTTGGCATGAAATTTTTTCAAATCTTCTCTCCATTTCAAATAACCTACACGATCCATTGGGTAGGAGTCACGGGCGATTTTCCAACGACAGATGTGTTGTGCTTTGGAAGCTATTTGTACTTCTTCTGAGGCAGAAGGATAAAAATCCATAAGTTTTGCAAACATTCTATTAGAGTATAATAGTTCTTTTGGAAAACTTATGGATTCGTGTATTTCTATATTTGGATCTTGAGCGTTTTCGGCATCAATCCATTGGCTTGCTTGTTGGAAGGGTGTAGTTGTCATTTGGAGTATTTTTTGATACTTCAAATATACATACTTTAATCAATAAACCCAATCAATACTTCTCCTTCAACAACTTTTACGGGATAAGTTGCAATCGAATAATCTTCACCATTCAAGTTGCTACCGTCCACAAGTGAAAATGTTTTCTTATGCATTGGACAAGCGATTTTAGGAACGTTATCGGCAGATCCAGTCATTCCTCTCGAAAGAACCATTTCTAGCTTGTGAGGGCAAACATTTTGACAGGCATACCATTCATTTCTTCTTTCAAAGTTAAAAACAGCAATTTGTTTGTCTTTGTATTTTACGCAACCTCCTCTGTTACTTGGGAAATCTTTAAGTGTTCCGGCTTTAAACCAAACTTTTACATCTTCAAGAGTAACCGTTTTATATTTGTCTAATACGTGTTCCATGTTCTTTAATTTTTTAGCTTTTAGCTTTTTGTAAGTAGCTTTTAGCTTTTGGTAAGTAGCTTTTAGCTTAGTTTATAACTTTTTTGTAAGTCTTGAGTAGTTTCTGAGTATCTAAGTTCCTAAGTTTTTGAATTTTGAGTTCCTAAGATTTATTCGACCAATTATAAAATATATAACCATCATCAAAAAAAACTTAGAAACTCAGCGTCTTAGTAACTTAGAAACTGAATATTTCCTCCTTAGTTAGTATTAAAAATTCCAAGATTTTGGCATGTGTTGGTCTCTGATTGGTACATATTCGATGTTATCGTCTTTGTCATCTGAGTTTACAAAATGGCTAAAACGTTTCATCAACCTTGGTTTTTCTAGTACTTGTTTCCATTCGCATTCGTAAGTACCAATAAGTGATTGCATTTCAGCTTCCAAAGCTTCACAAATTCCAATACGGTCATGAATAATTACTTCTTTTAAGTAGTCCAATCCACCATCTAGTTTTTCTAACCAAGTAGAAGTACGTACTAATGGTCCTGCGGTGCGTACATAGTACATTAAGAAACGATCCATGTATTTGAAAACGGTTTCTTTGTCTATTGTTTCGGCCAAAAGAACAGCGTGTTTTGGATTGGCTCCACCGTTTCCACAGATGTATAAGTTCCACCCACCTTCAACAGCGATTACACCAAAATCTTTACCTCTAGCTTCGGCACATTCTCTAATACAAGCAGAAACACCACCTTTTAATTTATGAGGAGAACGAATTCCTTTGTAACGGTTTTCCAATTCGATTGCAAAAGTTGTACTGTCATCCATACCGTAGCGACACCATGCATTACCTACACAACTCTTAACTGCTCTTAATGATTTTCCGTAAGCGTGACCGCTTTCAAATCCATTATCGATTAGTATTTTCCAGATAGCAGGCAAATCATTTAAGGTTGCTCCAAATAAATCGAGACGTTGTGCACCCGTAATTTTAGTATACAATCCAAATTGTTTGGCAACTTCACCAATAACAACAAGTTTCTCAGGAGTGATTTCACCTCCAGCAATTCTAGGAACTACAGAATAGGTTCCGTTACGTTGAATGTTGGCTAAGTATCTATCGTTGGTATCTTGAGTCGTAACGTGCTTGTTGGCAGTATCGTTATAGATACTAGAGAAAATAGAGGCAACAACTGGTTTACAAACCTCGCAACCATCTCCGTTTCCGTGATGATCGACTACTTCGTAAAAGTTGGTATATTTGTTGATTTTTACAATATCAAATAACTCTTGTCTCGTATAATGAAAGTGTTCACAAATACTTTCTTTTACTTCTTTACCAATCGATTTTTGAGCCGCTTTTACCAAGTCAACAACCATTGGTTTACAACCACCACAACCAGAAGTTGCTTTGGTCAATTTTACAACATCACCCATAGTTTCGCAGGTTCCGTCAGTAATGGAGCAACAAATTGCACCTTTGGTTACATTTTCGCAAGAACAAATTACCGCAGTATCGGGTAAGTCCATTGCGTTTCCTAATGTAGAACCTTCGCCACCTCTTGATCCTAAGATTAAGTCCTCGGGATTTGGGGGTAATGCCATTGCATTACTATATATTTGGAATAAACCGTTATAATCGCTAGAATCACCCACTAGAATTCCTCCTAATAATGTTTTCCCGTCTTTGGTTACATTGATTCTTTTGTAAGTGCCATTGAATTTATTTTCGAAAACAATAGCCGTAACCTCTTCGTTTTCGATAAAAGGATCTCCAAAACTAGCCACTTCAACACCGATCAATTTCAATTGAGTCGACATATCTATGGTTTCTCTCATCAGTTTATCTGACCCTATAATTTGTTCAGCAGCTACATCGGCCATTTCATAACCTGGAGCAACCAATCCGTAAATCATATGATTGTACAAAGCGACTTCTCCAATAGCAAAAATGTTTGGGTCTGAAGTTTGCATTTTGTTATTTACCACAATACCACCACGTACGCCTACTTCTAGACCCGCACCTTTTCCTAATTCGTCTCTTGGTTTGATACCTGCAGAGATTACTAACATATCTACTTTAAGTAAATGATCACCTTCAAACATCATGCCTGTTATAGCGTCCTTTCCGGCAATATATTGAGTCGATTTGTTAAGGTGTATTCCTATATTTAATGCTTCAATTTTTGATTGCAACATATTACTTGCTCCTTTGTCCAATTGTCTTGGCATCAATCGAGGCGCAAATTCAACTACATGAGGATTTAATCCCAAATCACGAACAGCTTTGGCAGCTTCAAGACCTAGTAATCCACCACCTAAAACGGCAGCTTCAGTCGAACCGTTTGCTTTTATTTTTTTGGCGTAAGCCATAATAGCATCAAGATCTTCGATGGTTCTATAAACAAAAACCCCTTCTTTTTCTACTCCTTCAATTGGAGGTACAAAAGCAGATGATCCTGTAGCTAAAACCAAATAGTCATAAGAATGTGTTTTTTCTAAATGAGTAGTAATGGTTTTGCTTTCTTTATGAATATCTGTTATTAATTCAGAAGTATTTAATATGATATTATTTTCTTCGTACCAATTTGCGGTTGACATTGATAAATCATCAGCTGTTTTTCCTGCAAAATATTCACTAAGGTGAACGCGGTCATAAGCACGTCTTGGTTCTTCACCAAATACGGTAATTTGATATTTTTCTTGTCCAGATTTTGAGATAAATTTTTCGCAAAATTTGAAACCCACCATGCCGTTTCCGACTACTATTATTTTAATCATAATATCATTATTAAGTATTACGTAGCAAATATACGTAGTTATACTTAATTACAATGCTTAGAATTGATATTTTTATACTTAATTGGGGATTTCTTAAAATTTTGATTAAAAAATGTGTTTTGTGTAATTAATTAACGATTTATTTTAGTATAATCGTTCGTTTTTAATGTTGTTCCTTCATTTTGGTAGGATTATGTGATTTTTTTGTAATTTTTCATCATGAATGTTTTGTGTTTTTATTGAAGGATTGATACGTAGTTTTGTGCGATATATGTTTTGGTGAAACTATTTTTAAGTTGTTTACTTAGTTGAGGTTTTTTGTTTCTATCGAAAATAGTAGTGGATTTCTAGTTAAAATGAATTTAGTAGAAATTAATAAATACCTTGCAATTTCTAAAATTTAGCTGAAGTAAGATGAAAATGCTAATTGTTCTTTATGTTCTTAAGGCTGGAATAAACTGTAATTTACTGAGCTCACAATCAAAAAAAGCACAAAATGTTTGGGAGAACATGCCATCTGGGGGAGACATAATTTATTTGAAGAAGGAGTAAGGTCGCCACTGATTATTGCTTATCCAGCCCTTAAATATAAGGGGAAGAAAACAACTGGAATAGTAGAAACAGTAGCTGTTTTTCCAACTTTGTGTGATTTAACAGGAATTAAAATTCCAAATTTTGCAAATGGAGAATCTTTAATTTCCATGTTAGAAAACCCTAGCAAAATTGGACATACCAGATTAAGTTATAATTCAAAGGAAAACTCAATTAGGACGGATAAGTACCGAATGACAGTGCATGAAAAAGGAGCAATGGAATTATACGATCACAGTTCAAAAGAAAAAGAATCGATAAACATTGCCGATGCTCATCCTGAGATAGTAGCTAAATTAAAAGAACTTTTAAAAGAGAAACTTCTGATTAAGAAAAACTAATACGAATAATGTTTATGAAATAGTTCAATTGTCACATCGAGTGCAATGTCATTAAGTTAAGGATGAATCTATAAAATAATTTAAGATTTTTGATTAACGATTTTTGATTTCAGATGGACGAAACCGCTTAGAATCAACAAATTTTTTATTTACTAATACCAAATCTGAAATCGTTAATCTTCGTTCAAAAATCTCTTAACTTAATGACATTGCGCTATCTATGACGTTTTACTTTAAATAGCTGGAATATAAATACTTAAAAAAAAACACACCCCTAGCCCCTCTCAAGAGGGGAATTAGAAGTGTAAACAGTCAAATAACGTCATTTTATATTGCCTTTTGTCGAATAAAAATTACTCCTCGATGTGATAAAAATTAGATTGGACTATATTAGACTAGTTTTGGTATAATTTTGATTTCTTTAACCTTGTCTATAAAGAATATTTTTCTACAAATGGTTGAGTAGCTTTTTTGTTGAATTAGTCTCACTGAGATACTCATAAGGGAATACAGAGTAACAAAAATAGTCGCACTACTTATACTTTTGGAATCGAAAAATAAAAAGTACTTCCAACACCAAGTTCACTTTCTACCCAAATTTTTCCTTTGTGATATTCGATAAAGTCTTTGCAAAGTATGAGTCCTAGCCCTGTACCAACTTCGTTATTGGTACCTAGAGTGGAGTAGGAGCTGTCGATTTTGAATAATTTTTCAACATTACGGTTTTCGATGCCAACTCCTCTATCTGCTACCGAAATTAAATAGGTATTCTCTTTTTCTTCAGCAGTAATAATAATTGTTCCTTCCTGAGGGGTAAATTTTATTGCATTAGAAATAAGATTTCGTAGCACGGCTTCTATCATTGCTTTATCTGCATGTATGACAAGACCTAAAGGGGTGTTTTTGTTAATGTTGATTAATTTTTGTTCAGATGATGTATTTAGTAATTCTAGAGTAGATTTAATTAGTAGAACAATATCAACGTATTCTGGATTGTACTTCATGCGACCAGTTTGTGACTGCGACCATTCCATCAAGTTCGATAATAAATCCATGGCATGATGTGAAGAAGTATTAATAATCTCAGCATATTGATAAATTCCTTCATAATCATTTTCTTTAACTTGTTCTTTTAGTATTTCACTAAAACCTATAATGCCGTTAAAGGGACTTTTTAAGTCGTGTGCAATGATGGAAAAGAACTTGTCTTTTGTTGCATTTAATTCTCTTAAAGTAGCCTCACTATTTATAAGTTTAAGGTCAGCTTGTTTTCTAATGGTTATGTCTTGTATTACTGAAATAATACATTTTTCATTATTTATCGTGATTATTTCAGCTGTCATTAAGCCAGGGAATAGTTCGCCGGATTTTTTGCGATAGACATATTCATTTTCGAAAACTACTCCCTTTGAGTTTAAATCTGTGATGAATTTATTACGATCCTCATCTTGTTCCCAAATATGTAATTCTGATGATTTGAAGCCAATTAACTCATTAGGATGATAGCCAGAAATTGATTGAACATTTTTGTTTACTTCAAAAATTTTCCCATCTGTAAATTTAGATAACATGATCATGAAGGGGGCAGCATGGAATGCTTTGGAAAACTTCTCCTCTTGGGCATTCATGTCAATAATTAGACGCTTATTGTACATCAATGAAATGCTATAAGCAAGTAGTATGATAATGCTTTCCCAAATTAATAGAAATAGAGATTCCGATGAATTTGATTTAAATAATTCAGTTGGTGATTGGTGAAATTGTAAAAGATAATAAACACGAAAAAGTTGAATGATACAAACAGTAAAGAACACTATGCCAACTGGACGCGTTATCTTACGCATCGATAAAGGGGTTCTTTTTAGCATGAGATAAGCGATTTGAACGCTAATCAGCACGTAAACAGCTGAAATGTTAATATTTCTGGCGTGTAAATCGGGTTTTTCAAAAGTAAAATAAGAATGAATTAGAAGAAAAACAACGATTAAAATATAGTTTTGAACTTGATATCCTTTTTTCTTGACGAATTGCTCGAATCCAATCAGTAATACAACGGTTGATGAAACGATTAGAACATTGGCTAAAGGGATTGAAATCCAATTGGGAATTGAATTGCGTAAAAATACCAAAATGTTTCCAGTTGCACTCATGAAAAAGCTCAGAAGGATTAAGAACGTTCCTGGGAACCTCTTTTTTATTTGAAAATATAATGAACTAATTAATACCAGATTAATGATGTTAATTATAATGAAGCTAAGATAAATGGTGCGAATATCAATTGGGAACATAAGGATATTTCATTAGAATAAGAATACTATTTGAATGTAATATTCTCAGGTTGTTACAATAGACTTTTATAATATCTATTCTGTCAAAAGGCAAGATTGCTGATTTTTCTTTATTGTGGTTTTCTTTGAATCTTTCGTTATGATATAGATTTACTGCTTTATGGAGTTGTTATTGCCAATAACTTAGTAATCTAAACTGTTGTTTTACAACTAGCGAAAGTGGTTTGATGTAATGCCATTCCTAGCAAATATAGAACATTAATTGAATAATTAGACAGGATTTTATAAAAGTTAACCAAGTATGTTTATTATGTTTGTCAGTCTTTATAGCTGTCTTTTATTTTGTTCCTTTTTATTTTGAATGGAATTTTTTGTTTTAAACTTTATAGCGTTTTCAATTAAAAAAAAAACAAGATTTCTAGACCTAAGAGATCAACGTGTTTTTTATAACAGGGTAATTATTTAGTGGCATTTTGTAGTTTTCACGACTAAATACAGATTTGTTAATACCACCAAAAGGAGCATGTGTGGGATACATATGAAATCATTTTAAGCAAACTCTTCCAGCTTGGATAGCAGTTGCAAATTGGAATAATTTGGCAGTATCACCAGGCTAGACACCAATACCTAATCCTCAAGGAGTTTCGTCAGTAATTGCTTGTTCAATTGAACTGTATGTTAAGGCTACAAAACTTGTTCAAATTTCCTGAAAAGGAATTGGGCTATACTTATAAAACATTTGTTTAAAAGAGACTTCAAAGGAAATATAAAACGAAGAGAATTAAAAAGGGGAAAAAAAAGACGAGCTGTAAAACGTACTTTCCTAACATTGGCAGTATATTCGCAATCTTAAAAAAAATCTACATTAAGACATTGACCGTCTTTTATCCATTAGCATCTGTATTATGAAGCATTTATTTTCGAACTTACTTTTTAAAGTTTTTATAGCTATCGTTCTAGGAATTGTTTTCGGACTATATTTACCCGAATCAATAAACAGAATATTTACCACTTTTAATGCTTTCTTCGGACAGTTTTTAAGTTTCTCCATCCCTTTAATTATCATGGGGTTGATAATGCCAGCCATCTCCGACCTAGGAAAAGGTGCTGGTAAATTATTGTTACTTACGGCTGCTATTGCCTACGGTTCGACTTTATTTTCGGGCTTTATGACCTATTTTGTCGCCTCTGGTATATTTCCTCAACTTTTAGTATCTCATGTAAATGAGGTTGCGCAAGTTGGTGCTTCAGGTCCCGAATTAACCCCCTATTTTAGCATTACCATTCCGCCAGCACTGGATGTTATGACCTCTTTAGTTTTGGCATTTGTGATTGGTTTAGGGCTTTCATACCAAGAAAAATCAAGCTTAAAATTAGTAGTCAAAGACTTTGAGAAGATCATCATGCAATTAATAGAAAACGTCATAGTCCCACTATTGCCATTATTCATATTGGGTATATTCGCGAGGATGTCCTTTAGCGGAAAAGTGTTTTCAATCCTTTCGGTTTTTATAAATATTATTGGGGTAATTTTCGCTTTACATCTAATCTTATTACTGCTTCAATATACCATTGCAGG
The DNA here is from genome assembly GCF_040703125.1 of Flavobacterium ovatum. Lineage (NCBI taxonomy): Bacteria > Pseudomonadati > Bacteroidota > Flavobacteriia > Flavobacteriales > Flavobacteriaceae > Flavobacterium > Flavobacterium ovatum. The sequence goes on along the minus strand of NZ_CP160035.1, from coordinate 4,115,334 downwards.
TGCGATTACCAAGAAGAATCCTTTTAAATTATTAGCGAAGATGATGCCGGCCTATTTCACTGCATTAGGAACACAGTCTTCGGCGGCAACTATTCCTGTTACCTTGGAGCAAACTTTAAAAAATGGTGTTTCAGAGAAAATAGCTGGATTTGTCATTCCGTTATGTGCTACCATTCATCTTTCAGGAAGTATCATGAAAATTACCGCTTGTGCGATGGCATTAATGATTTTAGAGGGACTGCCTTTTGATTTTACCTTATTTGCAGGTTTTATTTTTATGCTAGGAATTGCTATGGTTGCGGCTCCGGGGGTTCCTGGAGGAGCGATTATGGCGGCTGTAGGGATTTTGCAATCGATGTTAGGATTCAGCGAAGAAATGATTGGGTTAATGATTGCTTTATATATTGCAATGGATAGTTTTGGTACTGCCTGCAACGTTACAGGAGACGGTGCAATAGCCTTGATTGTGGATAAAATCACCAAAGAGAAATTGGTTGCTTAAATCAAAATTTAGTACGCAACTATAACAAAAAGTGCATTTGATTAAAACAAGAAAACCCCGGCAATGCCAGGGTTTTAATTTATTTATAGGTTTCAATTAAAAGAATCCCATAGGTTTTTTGTCGTAAGAGATCAACATGTTTTTTACAACACGGTAATGATCTAATGCCATTTTGTGGTTTTCACGACCAAATCCAGATTCTTTCACACCACCAAAAGGAGCGTGTGCAGGATACGTATGATATTGGTTTACCCAAACTCTACCCGCTTGGATAGCACGTGGAACTTGGAATAATTCGTGAGCATCACGAGACCAAACACCAGCACCTAATCCGTAAGGAGTATCGTTAGCGATAGCGATAGCTTCTTCAGTAGAACTAAAAGTTGTTAAGGCTACAACTGGTCCAAAAATTTCTTCTTGGAAAACACGCATGTTGTTTGTTCCTTTTAATACTGTTGGTTGGATGTAGTATCCTTCCGAAATTTCTCCTTCGTAGTTACCAGCGTCACCACCAGCTAATACTTCAGCACCTTCTTCTTTACCAATTTTGATATAGTTAAGAATTTTTTCGTATTGTGGTTTAGAAACTTGAGAACCAATCATTGTTTCAGGATCTAGCGGATTACCTGTTTTGATTGCTCCCAAACGCTCTTTCATTCTTTCGATAAAACGATCAGCAATATCTTCGTGAACCAATATACGAGACGGAGCTGTACAAATTTCCCCTTGATTAAGAGCAAACATCAATGCACCTTCGATAGCTTTGCTAAAGAAATCATCGTTGTGATCTGCTACCGATGGGAAGAAAATGTTTGGAGATTTTCCGCCTAATTCCATTGTTACAGGAATAATGTTCTCAGCAGCATTGTGTAAAACTTTACGTCCTGTTTCAGTAGAACCAGTAAATGAAAGTTTAGCAATACGCTTAGATGTTGCTAAAGCTTGTCCTGCTTCTGCACCAAAACCAGTTACGATGTTTAATACACCTGCAGGTAAAATATCACCAATAAGTTCCATTAACATGATAACACTTGTAGGCGTTTGTTCTGCTGGTTTCACAACTGCAGTACAACCAGCTGCTAAAGCTGGAGCAATTTTCCAAGCAAGCATTAACATTGGGAAGTTCCAAGGAATGATTTCACCAACGACTCCAATAGGTTCGTGTAAAACAATACTTACTGTGTTTTTGTCATGCTCAGAGATGCTTCCTTCGTCTGCACGGATAACCCCTGCAAAATAACGGAAGTGATCAATACAATAAGGAATATCTGCCGCTCTGGATTCACGAATTGGTTTACCGTTGTCGATAGTTTCTAATGTTGCTAAGTACTCGAAGTTGTCTTCCATTGCTTGCGCAATTTTTAATAGTGCATTACTACGCTCTGTTGCAGATGAAGTACTCCAAGATGGGAATGCTTCGTGTGCTGCATCCAAAGCAAGATCGATATCTTCTTGTGTTGAACGAGCTGCTTGAGTAAATACTTTACCATCAACTGGAGAAACGTTATCAAAATATTGTCCTTTAACTGGGGCTACGAATTTTCCGCCGATAAAATTCCCGTATCTTTCTTTGAAAACGGGTTTAGTTACATTTGCCATAATTAGATTTTTTTAAATTATATAGGTGTAATTATTTTTCAAAAATGCTTTGTTTTAATTACACTGCAAATGTAGGTCGGGAGTTAAAGTCTCTAGTTATTGATTTGGTTCAAAATCTTATGAAAAAGGTTCAATGTTTTTAGTTTGTGTGTTTTTCGATATTATTCTGGCTTAAAAGTCCTCTAAAATAGGTATTTGTTGTTGCTTTTATTTGATTTTAGATTTCGGTTGGACTGATTCCGAATTTGTTTTTAAAAGCTATGCTAAAGTTAGATAGGTTGTTATATCCAATTTCTAAATAGATATCAGACGCTTTTAAATCACCAGTTTGTAGTAGGACTTTGGCTTTCTGTAGGCGTTTGTCTTGTAGCCATTTCCCAGGAGCTTCATTATACTCTGAAGTAAAATGACGTTTAAAGGTCGATAGACTCATATTGCATAAAAAGGCGATTTCCTCCAATTTTAAATTCGAATGTACATTACTTTCTACGATGTTTTTAAAGGGAGAAACTTCTTTCGAAATTAAAGAATGCAAATAATTTTCAAACTCATTGCCATATTTATTTAGCAAATACAACATAATCTCTTCAAATTTTAAAACTAATAAAGCATCGCTATAACTGTGATTTGAAAAGGTGCTAGACGATAGAGAGGTTATAAAAGCGGCAATGTAATCATCGTTTTCAATTACAAAATACGGCACATCTTCCTTAGATGGCTTTACATTGTTAGTGTATTTGCTTAGAAAATCGGTGAGTTTCTTTTCAGAAAAAAAGAAGAGCTTACAATAATAAATGGCTTCGGTGTCGAGTAGTTCTGTCCACAGCCAATTTCCTTTTTTTAGCAGTAAAGATTGCTTACTGTTTACGGCCATAGAGGTGTTTGCAAAATGCACTTGCTTTTTACCAACTTGTAAAAAGCTGAACATATTCATGCTTAAATTAACCTTGCTTTTTACAACATCGCTTGTCATTTTAAAATCATAAACAAATAGGTCTTGTGGTGTTTCTTGATTCTGAAAATAAATTTCAGGTATGTTTTCTATTGGCATATGGTGTTTTTTTACTTGTAGCAAACTACTTAAGAATTGCAAGTTTATATGTTTTTTTGGATTTGTCTATTAAAATGCTGAATTTTTATGTTTTTTAAATGTCCAATGCATTTTGTTGTAACGAACACTAATCATGTAGGGAAGCTATATAGGACTGAATTTGCTTTGCTAATAGCCCTTTTTTAACGCTGAAGGTTTAAATATTAGAATTACATCTGTAAAAAAGTAATTCCGCAAAACAGGTTGGCTTTGCGAAATCTTGTTAAATTAGAAACGAGTTATGACCTAAGGATTCAAATAATGATTCTATCTCAATTGTTATAATTTGGTAAATTCATGTTTCCAAAAAACGCCACTAATATCGGTGATTTTAATGGTGTATTTTCCGTTTGACAACTTTTCTATCAGTGGACTCTTTAGGTTTATTTTTGCTTTTGCTCCCAAGGGGACAATCATACTATGTTTTCCAGATTTGATTTTGGCCACATAATAGTTGTCAAAATTGTTCTCTTGCAGTGAGGCTAAGTCTTCCTGTGAATAGTGAATAATGGTGTTGTTTTGTTCATCCAATAATTCGATGCCAATTACCCAAGAGCCATATACATCAACACCTTCTGTTCTATAAACGTCAAACGATAGTTTATTATTCTCAATTTTACCTTCGGTTATTTCGATTTTTGGTTTTACCGATTTGTTATGAAGGGTGCCCCATAATCCACCATGAAAAATTTGATTGGTCATTAATGTCATTCCAAAAACAAAAAGGGAACCTATTAATACTATTCTCAGAACAACTTTCTCTTTAATTAGTAATTCGCCAGAAGCAATCCAGGTAAACGATTTCTTTTTGGAGATTGGATAATTATTTTTCATCAAATAATTATCCAAAGAATAATGGCTACTACCTGTTAGGAATAATACAAAACCAGCTGCTATACCCAAAACGCCAATTTGCCATTCGTCTAAACAAGTGGTGCCTATCCATCCTGAGGCCAGAAGAATTCCCATTGCTAGTAAAAATACACCAACACTCATTAAACGAGTAAATAAACCCAAAAGGATAAAGAGTCCAACGATACCTTCAATAATGGTGAATACGACCATGTTTATCCATAAAATGTCTGGATTTTCAACTAAATATTGGATTACAGGTTTTATTCCGAGTGCATTGGGCAAAAAGTGATTGAATTTTTCACCGATGTAGTCTGCTACTTCGGTATCTAATTTATTGGTTAGAATAGTTCGTCTGAAAAAGGCAGAAAAGTAGGTCCAACCGATGACCAATCTCAGGGCAAGAGTTAAGAGTCCTGCGTCATTTTTTATATTTTTATTTTTCATTTTTATTCTCTATTAGATAAATACCAAGAAGATTTCTTTGACGGTATTAGTTTGTAGTTTGAAAATGTAGTTTATAAGATACAAACCTCAGACAATGTCTGAGGTTTATTTACATCGGCGTTGGTGATTAAATACTAATAGTTATAAAGCCTTTTTTATTGAGTTGAAGTCCATATAAAATTCCATTTTCAACAACCGTTAGATTATCGGGTAATTGATCTGGGGTGATATTGAATTTTTTAAGCGAAATTCCACAAGCATAAATAGTTACGTTTTTTTCTTTTGCATGTTTTAATAATTCATTTAGACTAGAATTGTTTATTAGATCATTTACCGTTTTACCACAAATAATCACATAAAAATCGCCGTATTTTTTACCATCCTCTTGAGCTAGTGCTTCTGCGGTTAGCAAGATGGGTTCAAGTTGTTGAATGTTTTGCGAAAGCACTAAATAATTATTTTTTTTGGGGTTGAAATTTTGCGCTTTTATTTGGGTAGTTCCCGCTATTAGAAAGCAAATTAAGACGATGTATGTAAAAAGATTTTTCATTGTTTTTGATTTTTTAAATTTGAATTAATACTAAAAAAGAGAAGGCCACCAAGTATAGCCACATTCTTGAAAAGGGGGCCTAACGTTGCTGTTTGGCCTACTTGAACAGTGACCGTAATTGGGATTAATAGAGTAATAAGAAGGATTGCTGCAAAGCGTGTTTTAAAACCGATCAGTAAGGAAAATCCAGCCATAAGCATTACGATTCCAGACAGGATTATTGCCAATTCGGGTGGTCCTAGTAGTTTTCCTAAAAAGCCCATAGTGGCAACTTCTAATTTATGTACTGTTTTT